>CAZYSW010000470.1:0-4950 GCA_964650105.1 uncultured Nannocystaceae bacterium | reverse complement strand
CACCGTCGCCGTAGCCGCTGCACTCTTCGGCTGCTCCGATCCACATGTCCGCATCATAGTCGCATGCGTCCGGGTAGTCTCGACAGTAGATGATGTCGGCCTGACACGACTCCATGCACTCCCAATAAGCTAGCAGTGGCCTATTGTCGATCGCCGGCCCCTGCGAAGCCACGAACTTTTCCACGCAGTTGGCCTCCCAGCACGCCACAAAGTCGCTACACGTTGGCCCCTCCGGATCTCCGGGGTCGCCCGTTTGGGGTTCCGTTGTTGCGCCGAAGATTCCCGTGTCCTCTTCGTCGTCTGGCGGCGACTGCGCCCAAGCACAAAAAAACGCAAGAAGGAATACCGGCGCCCGTTGCACAGTCCGTAGCATAGTATATGAGTCCCCGAAGTCGGGCGGCTCGCGAGCGTGTGCTCGATCGGCACGACCTCCACCCGCAACAGCGCTCCGCACCCGGGTGGCGGAACCTCGTCGCCGGTGGTCGCGGCCACGCACGCGCTCTCGTCACCGTCTTGTCGCAGCACCTCCCGCTCGCTCGACGACCCCGCGCCGCCTCCCACGTTGCCGACTCTCACGCTCCCGCCCAGCTCGGCGCTCGCGCCCGCGTAGAACGAGAACGCGCCCACCGTCAGGCCCGTGATCACGTGGGTGGCCTGCTCGCACCGTCCCTCGAGGTCGCGCTCGGTGAACTCGCTCTTGTCGGCCTCCTTGCGCCCGACGATGACCATGTCGACGTTGAGCTGTCCCGCCCGTTCGAGCTTGCCCTCCAGCGACGCCGCACCCACCGGGAGCTGCGCATACAGCTCGTCGGCATTCTGGATCCGCACGCCCTCGCGCTTTTGGGTCAGGCCGAGGTACCGGTATTCGCCCAGCGCCCTGCAGCTCGTCAGGACCTCCATCTCGCAGCCCTCGTAGCGGACGGCCACGAGGCTGCGGGTGGCCCGGGCCTCGAGCGCCGCGCGATCGGCTGCCGGCCACTCCACCACCAGGGGTTTGTCCGAGCTCTTGCGAACCCCACACTTGCTCTGCCCGGTTTCCTCGGCGAACGACGGCGCTTGGGTCATGTGCTCGGTCGCCGCCCCGGGTTTCGGGCAACCGCTGGCCAGGATCGCCATCGCACACAGGCACGCACAAGCGACGGATCTCGGCGTACGCGGGGTCATCGGGTCGGCGAGAGCATACGCGCTCCTCGGACAGACGGACAGTCCCGCGGCGTGCTGCACCTTCCCGTGGATCCCCTTCACGCGGGCGCGACCGGCCCCACCTGGACGCGGTCGGGCAGAGGCCGATCTCGAACCTCCGTGTCGCCGTGGTGGTCCCACTCCGCGCCCGGTGCCGCCCTCCGGATCTCGAGAGCCCGTTGCGGGGTGCGGGTCCACGTCATCGTGGGGCGCCGGCGTCGGTGCGCGGGAGTTCGCTGCGGCGGTCGTTGCTCGGCGAGGTGGCGTGACCGATGTCGCGTCGTCGATTCGACGGCGTGCAGCGAACGCGGCGCGCGGTGCGAAGAACGCCTACGACTCGCGCAAGATCGCTTCGATGGCCCGCTCGAGGTCGCTCTGGGTCTGCTCGGGACCGCCCACCCATCGCACGACCCCGCGCGCGTCCATCACGAAGGTGACGGGAATCTCCCGCACGCGATACCGCCCCGCCAGGACCTGGCCGCGATCGAGCACCACGGGGAACGAAAGGCCGTACCGCGCGATCAGGTCGCGAGCCGTGCGCTCGCTGTCGTCCTCGGAGATCCCGATGAAGGCGACCTCCTCGTGGCGCCGATGCAGCGACTCTGCCGCGGGCAGCGTGCGCTTGCACGGCTCGCAGTACTCGGCGAAGAACTTCACCACCACCACGCGGCCCCGTAGCGCCCGCGTATCGACACTGCCGCCCGACAACACCGGGCGGTCGAAATCGGGCATCGCCGCGCCGTGAATGCGGCTGGGCGCCGATGGGGGAGGGGCCTGCGGCGCCGCCGGGCACCCCGCCACGAGCGCGAACAGGGCCGCACCGCCCAGTCGAACAGCCATCGTGTGCACGCGTTTCACCACACCTTCACCTCACCGATCTTGGCGAACTGCCGCTTCTTGTCGAGGATCTCCACACCGTGTTCGCCCCGCTCGCCCTCGGGCTCGGTGATCGCGTAGTTGTCCCGCTCGCCTCGTCGCAGACCGATCACGAAGTCGTACGTCCCCGGTAGGATCTCCAGCGTCGGCACGTCGAACTCCATCTCGTGCACCACGTACTCGCCACGGCGCCACAGGTTGGGCGGGTACACGCCGCCGGTGAGATCCACCGCCTCGCCGTTGATCCGAAACAGCCGCCCGCGGAGAAATCGCGCGTAGACCTTCGATCCCCCCGGAAGGGGCCGCAGCACGTGGAAGGCCAACCGGAGCTTGTGCTTGCGCCCTTGCACCAGGGGACCCTCGACCTCCCAACCCACGAGCTCGGCGTAGGGCGCGAACGCGACGTACGTCTCGTTGGCCAGGGCAGGAGGCTCGTCGGACACGATCTCGGGAATCACGTTCCGATCGATCGCGCCGTCGGGCAGCACGTTGGCGACCAGGCGATAGTGCGCGTGCCGATCGTCGAGCACGTAGAAGGGCCACCCCTCGATCCTGTGCTGCTGATGCAGCAGCGGGATGTCGAGGTCCCGCACCAGCGCCACGCGAGGCTCGTCCGCACCCAGCCACGTCCCGATCTCCCGCCGGCTTTGCAGCACCGTCATCGTCGTAGGGCCGTACCACGCCAGCCCGCGGTCGCGCGTGCGATGGGTTCCGAGCTCCGCCGGCAGCGCACCAGCCTCCGCCCAGCGCCCGTGCGTCTCCAGCAACGCCCGCGGCGAGAGGTGGTCGCTGAGGTCGGGCACCAGCACCCGCGCCTGAACCATCGCGCCGTACAGAGCGGCCACCCCGAAGCTGCCGACCGCGAGCACGTCGCGGGCTCGTGCGGGCACTCGCCCGAGGGCGCGTTCGATCCGGAGGCCGCGCTCGTGTCGACGCCCCACGACGGCCGCTCCGAGTGCGGCCAGCATCAGCAGGCCACCGATCCGCCCGCAGGTCTGCGTGGCGTCGATGGCTCGGGCCGGAAATGTGTGCTCGCCCAAGAACGGGTGCACGGGCGCGACCACTCGGCTCGGCGTGCGTTCGGCGTCCTTGCGCAGCACCGTCACGCCCATCACGACGATCACCACCGCGAGGCGACGCACCACGGGGCGATGGTCCTGGGTGGCGACTAGCTCGATCGACGCAGCCATGGCCACCGCCGCGGGCACGGCGATGGGCGCGGGCGTGGTGCCGTACAGGAGCGACCACGCCGCGACGACGACCACGCCTAGCAGGGCCCACAGCGCCGGCCAGCGACCGCGCGACGACAAGAGCCCCAACACACACAGCGGCGCGAACGGGAACAGGGCGTACACCGAGTCCTCGAGCCCGACCGAGAAGCGTCGCAGCTCGGGCTTGTTCATCAGCTCGAGGTCCTTGGCTGCGCCGAGGATCGGGATGTAGCCCTCGCCCTGCCCGAGCGCGAGGTGCACCGCCACCCCGGCCGTGACCAGCACCGCACCCCAAGCCACCCCGTGGACCGCGATCGCGGCGCGACGTGTCCGCGGGCCGCTGCTCCGCTCGGGCACTGCCAACGCGATCGCTCCCAACGGAAGCACACCGCCGAGAACCAGCCCGCTGGCGGCGATCGACAGGGCCAACGCGACCGCCATCGACAGCGCGGTCACGGCGGCGACGCGAACCGACGACGCGCGCACCGAGGCCGCTCCCAAGAGCGCCGCCACCGTCCCGAGCAGCTCACCGATCGGGTTGCCCAGTGCCGTGCGTGACGAGACGGCCACCGCCGGGAACGCGAGCACCAGCAACCCCGCCACGATCGATCCCGACACACCGATCCCCAGCACGCGTGCCAGCGCGGCCGCGAGGGCGGCCAGCATCGCGCCCGCCACCGCGTGCGGCAGCCGCAATCCCATCTCCCCGTCCAACGCCGCGTACGACCGCGTCCGCACCCAGTCGGACAGCCAGGGGCTCCGCTCCAGCCCGCTCAACCCCGCGCCGAGCGCTGCCCGCGTCCGATCGAGCACCCCGAGCTCCCCTTCGGACCAAAACCCGTGGTCTCCGAGCCCGGGCACCAACAGCAATAGCGCCACCACCAGCACCGCGGAGGCCACCCCCCCCGGCCGACCCCACTGGCGCCTTTCCGTCACGCCGCGCGAGCTTACCAAACCTCGTGGGCGGCTCCGGCCTTCGGAACGCCGAGGGCGGGAAGCGCCCCCGCCCCCGCAGCGGGATGGGGGTCATGGCGGGTGCCGACCTCGCCGCGCCCGCGTGCCCCGATGCGCAGCGAGGTTCGAGCGCACGAGAAAACGCCCGGGCCGTTGCCGACCCGGGCGTTCACTCGATCGAGCGTCGTTCGAGCTTCCCGATCAGATCACGCAGGTCGTCCCCTCGGCGCATTCGGCTTCTTCGGTGCAGCCACAGAAGCCGTCCGCCTGGCAAGTGCCGGAGTTCTCGCCGGGGCAAGGATCGTTCGCAGGGTCGCAGTAGCAAAGGCCGTCGTCGGTGTTGCAGGTTCGACCTTCACCGCAGTCGTCGTCGCTCTCGCAGAGCGGGGGCAGGCACGCGCCCTCCTCGCAGACGAAACCCAGGCCGGGGTACACGGCCTCGCAGTCGTCGTCGCTTTCGCAGGCGTAGAAGCACTGTCCTTCGTCACACGTGTCGCCGAAGAACGAGTCGACGCACTCCTGATCCGAGGAACACCCTCCGAACTCGCACAGCCCGTCATCGCTGCAGCTGACGTTGAACGGGAAGTCTCCCGGGCAGTCCGGCTGGCCGAAGCAGCAGTCCGCGTCCTCGGTACACGTCAGCCAGCAGACCCCGATTCCGCCGCCCGTGTCAGTGCCGGTGTCGGCCGAATCCGTGCCGCTCTCCGACTCGGTGCCCGGGGTGGTA
>CAZYSW010000469.1:0-4952 GCA_964650105.1 uncultured Nannocystaceae bacterium | reverse complement strand
CGGCACCGCCGTGTTCGAGGCCACCCACGGAACCGCGCCGAAGTACGCGGGGCAGGACAAGGTGAACCCCGGCTCGGTGATCCTCTCGGGCGAGATGATGCTGCGCTACATGGGGTGGAAGGAAGCCGCCGACCTCATCATCGCGGGCATGGACGGGGCCATCGGGGCCAAGACCGTCACGTACGACTTCCACCGCCTCATGGAGGGGGCGACGCTGCGCAAGACCTCGGAGTTCGCGTCCGACGTCATCGCGTACATGGGGAAGTGAGCGCGGTCACAGCGGGCCGACGAGCTTGGCCCAGGCCTCGAGCAGCAAGAGGATGGCCATGCACGACGCCAAGGCGTTGAGGACCACCTGCCGCAGCGACCAGGGTTCGTCGCCCTCGTCCATACCGCGAAGGAGCGGCAGGCCCACCACGAAGTACGCCGCGTAGCCCAGCGAACCGAGGTACAACATCCGTTCGCGGTCGGCATACCCGAACCAGTCCCCGAGCGCCTCGCTGGCCATGAAGAAGGTCTCGAGGAAGGCCAGCAGGTACGCGAGCCCGAGCACGATGGCGGCTCGCCCGAGCTTCGAGGGCCGAAACATGCTCTCCAGACCACGCATCGCGACCACCAGCACCGTGTAATAGGTGACGAAGTACGCGTGCGTGAGCGGGTACATGAACACCGGAACCTTCCCCGGAGTTCGGCCCACCACCTCGGCGCTGAACGTCCAGGTACACGGGAACGCGTAGCGCATCCCCATGAGATCGAAGAAGTAGTGGGTTCCGATGTAGGTGCCGAAGAAGACGACGATGGCCACCCAGACGTTGAGCTTGATCCAGTAGGGCACGCCGGGCCCACGTGGCTGGTGACGCCACAGCAGGGGGCCCACGAGCGCCGGCAGGGCCGTGGCGATGCCGAACAGCAGGTATTCGGAATCACCCCAACCTCGAACCAGCCCCGTGGCCACGACGACTGCGACGGCGATCATCCACAACGGGCTCTGGGCGAGGAAGAAGAGCTCGGCCCATGCCTTGTCGGGCCGAGCGGAGATCCAGCGGGAACCGAGGTGCACGGCACTTCATAGCACCTGGGCCACCGCACGGGGCGCGTCGCGCTGCGGACGGGGTCCGCCGGGCGTCATTGCGGCGTCGGAACCGCAAAGCGCGCCCGCACCCCGCGCAGGGGTGCGAGTGTGCCCTCCACGGGCAGTCTCCGCGCGCCGGGCTACACTTCGACGCGTCGATGGATCGTGAAGCCTTCAAGGAAGCACTCCTGGCCACCATGGAGCGCAAGACCCACTGGGCCTGGCCGGCCTTCACGACGGGCCGGGTCGCCAAGGAGAGACTTCACGTCCACCTCGAGCAGGAGTACGCGGTCTACATTCGAGATTTCGCGGTGTTTTTGGGCCGCGCGTACGTCAAGTGCCCGATTCCCGAAGTCCGCCGGGAGCTGGCCGAGAACCTCTACGAAGAGGAGACGGGGAGGCTGTCGCGGGGGCGGCCGCACGCCGAGCTCTTTCTCGAGATTCCGCGGGGGCTGGGCATGGACCTTCGGCGGTTCGAGCACGTGGTGCTGCTTCCCGCGGCGGCCGCCTATCGACGCCTGCTCGACGAGCTGACGTCGGACGAGGATTGGGACGTGGCGACCGCGGTCTCCACCATCTTCGTGGAGGGCACGCGCTTCGAGCGAGGAGAGTTGGACCCGAGCGCCCCCAAGCGTCCCGAGCCCCCGCTGGCGGATCACCCCTTGGTCCGACACTACGGGTTGCCCCTCGAATGTCTCGCGCTCACGAAGGTGCACCGAGAGGTGGAGGGCAGTCATCGAGCCGCGGCCTGGCGGATGGTGCTCGACCACGTCGCGTCCGGGCGCCGGCCCGTGGTCGTCGACGCCATGGCGCGGGTCCTCACGGCCTGGGCGGCGTACCGCGACGACGTCGCGCAGGCCTGCGGGATCTCGCGTGGGGTCCTCTGAGGCGAGCCCGCCCGCGAAGCGCCGGACCGTCCGTCACCCTCCCAGCGGTTGCCTTTCGGGCGGGCTCCTCGTAGGGTCGAGGGCCGAAGGGGTTTCCGATGAGACGCGTGGTCCTGGGAATGGCGGCGATGCTCTGCGCGTGCAGCGGCAACGAGGCGAAGAGCGAGGACGGCGGCAGCGCGGGGAGCAGCGAAGGCACGGCCGACACCGCGCCCGACGAAACGAGCGGGACGACCACGCCCGGCGATCCGGGACCCGGCCCCCAGGAGACCGGATCGGCCGAGGACGACTCCTCCGACGAGACCGGCACGGGCGACGGCTCGACGGGGCCCGGCAACGAGGGCGACCCGGTGCGGTTCGTCCTCCTCGGTGACGGTGGCGAAGGGAACGACACCCAGTTCGCGGTCGCGGACATCGTCGAACTGGTCTGTGCCGAGCGTGGTTGCGACTTCGCGCTCTATCTCGGCGACAACTTCTACGACGTGGGCGTCACGTCGACGATGGACCAGCAGTTCACGGACAAGTTCGAGATGCCCTACATGGATCTCGACTTCCCGTTCTACGTCGTCTTGGGCAATCACGATTACGGCACGCTGGCCAACGAGTGGGAAAAGAGCGCGTACCAAGTCGAGTACACGCAGTACAGCGACAAGTGGACGCTCCCCAACGAATGGTACGACTTCAAGGTCGAGAACGTCCACTTCATCGCCCTGGACACCTCGAGGCTGTTCTGGGACGAGGACGTCGACGAGCAGGAGGCGTTCATTCGGCAGGTGCTCGCCGAGACCGACGCCGAGTGGACGATCGCCTTCGGACACCATCCCTACATCTCCAACGGAGAGCACGGCAACGCGGGGAACTACGAGGGGCTTCCGCTGCCGATCGTCGCGGGTTACCACATCAAGGATTTCTTCGACGCCGAGATCTGTGGAAAGGTGACCGCGTACTTCTGCGGGCACGATCACAACCGGCAGTGGCTGCAGCCGACGTGCGGCACCGAGTTCATCGTGTCCGGCGCCGCCGCCAAGACCACCGACTTCGAACACCGCGACGGCAACCCGCCGGCTCGCTTCGAGGACGATCAAAAGGCAGGCTTCGCGTGGGTCGAGATCGCCGGCAAGCAGATGACCGTCGCCTTCTACGCCGTCGATGGCAACAAGGACTTCGAAGACACGATCACCAAGCCGTAGAGCACGGACGAGGCGGGCGGGCCCCGAGCCCGCTGCGGCGATGCGACTCTTGCCGCGGTCGTTCTGCGCCCGCGACGCCGTCGATGTCGCCGTCGCCCTCCTCGGGCGCTATCTCGTGCTCGACGACATCGTGCTGCGGATCACCGAGACCGAGGCGTACCGGTGGCCGGGGGACACCGCTTGCCATGGTCGGTCGGGCCTGACCGCCCGCAACGCCGCCTTGTGGGGCCCCCCGGGGCGCGCGTACGTGTATCTGTGTTACGGGCTGCACAACATGCTCAACGTCGTGACCGGGCGCGAGGGGGAGGCCGCGGCCGTGCTGATCCGGGCCTGCGAAGTCGTTGCGGGTCGGGAGCAGATCGAGGTTCGCCGCCGCCGCGCGCATGCCCCCGACTTGCTGGCGGGGCCGGGAAAGGTGGGGCAGGCGCTCGGCCTCGACCCCTCGTGGTCGCACCATCCGCTGTACGAACCCGGCGGCCTCGTGATCACGCGGGGGCGGCCGCCTTCGTCCGTGCTGGTCGGCGCACGTGTCGGCATCGACTACGCGTTGCCCGAGCACCGCGCCTTGCCGTGGCGCTTCGCCGCCGCCGACAGCGAGGCGGTGACCCACCGACGAGGCCTGCGCCCCGACCGCTGATCGAGGCGGGGTGTGCTACCGTCGTCTCGATGGTCAGCGGCCTGCAAATGAGGGAGCGCCCCCGAAGGAATCGGAAGTCCGCGGCGATCCGTGAAGCCTGTCGCGAGACACGGGTAGGTCCCGAGCACTTCGTGTACCCGTTGTTCGTCCACGAGGGGGAGGCCGACGAACCGATCGCCTCGATGCCCGGTTGCCATCGGTACGGGCTGACGGGGCTGTTGCGCGAGGTCGGTCGTGCGATGGACGTGGGGGTGCGGATGGTCGCGCTCTTTCCCAAGGTCCCCGAGAGCAAGAAAGACGCCCGAGGTTCGGAGTCGCACAATCCCGATGGATTGATCCCCCGCGTCGTCGCGACGCTCAAGGACCGGTGGCCCGAGCTCGTGGTCGTCACCGACGTGGCGCTCGATCCGTACTCCTCCGACGGACACGACGGCATCGTCGCACCCGATGGCCGTATCCTGAACGACGCCACCATCGAGGTGCTTTGCCAGCAGGCGTTGTGCCAGGCCAGGGCCGGAGCGGACATCGTCGCCCCTTCGGACATGATGGATGGGCGCGTGGGGGCGATCCGGGATGCACTCGACGCCGAGGGATTCACCGACGTGTCGATCTTGGCCTACACCGCGAAGTACGCCTCGGCCTTCTACGGTCCGTTCCGGGAGGCGCTGGACTCGGCACCCCGGGCCGGCGACAAGAAGACCTATCAGATGGATCCCGCCAACGTGCGGGAAGCCCTGCGCGAAGCGGCCCTCGACGAGGCGGAGGGGGCCGACATGTTGATGGTGAAGCCGGCCGGTCCCTACCTCGACGTGATTCGAGCGGTTCGGGAAGCCACGGCGCTTCCCGTCGCCGCCTACCAGGTCAGCGGCGAGTACGCCATGCTCAAGGCCGCCGCCGAGCGAGGGTGGTTGGAGGAGGAGCGCGTCGTTCTCGAGAGCCTCACGGCCATTCGCCGGGCCGGCGCCGACCTCGTCCTCACCTACTACGCGAGACAGGCCGCCGCCTGGCTCGCCGGCGGCTGACCTCGCCTTCATCCGTGTGTCTGCGACGGGGCTCGCGATCGGGTCGCGCGGATTCAGCCCGCCGGAGGACCCGCCGGTGTATCACCAGGGTCGCTCGGCGAACGAGTCGGTGGCCTGGACCAGCGCGTCCAAGATCCCCGGCTC
>CAZYSW010000468.1:2844-4955 GCA_964650105.1 uncultured Nannocystaceae bacterium | reverse complement strand
GACGACCGGCGCGTGGAGCTGGAGATGCGTCGAGGCGGCGTGCTCCATCGCGTCACGTTCGAGAGATCCTGACCCATCCGTCGTCCCTCCCCCATCGGCCGCGGGCCGCCCTTCCCTCTCACCCGGGCGGCTCGCGGCCGACGTTTCTCGGGCGCGCGGACGCGCTCGCCCCGGTCCGCATCGAGGGCGGACCGACGACTGGCGAGAATGGCGAAGCCTTGGCAGCATGGGGCCGATGCGAACAAGGAGCGTCACTCGTCTCGCCGTGCTCGCGCTGACCCTGGGCGGCTGCCTCGGTGACGGGAGCGGTCTCGACGACGGGGGCGGCTCCGAGGACGGGGGCGGAGGCGACGACGGTGGCGACGACGGTGTGCCCTCGGACGGAGACTGCGAGCAGACCCGCAACTGGGATCCCTCGTGGGCTGCGCTCGAGCAGGACGTGCTCGACATCGTCAACATGCACCGTGCCCAGGGGGCCAACTGCGGCAGCCAGGGCTCGTTCGGGCCCGCGCCGCCGCTGACCATGCAGGCCAACCTCCGCTGTGCGGCGCGGCTGCACAGCAAGGACATGGTCGACCGCGGCTTTTTCGATCACGACAACCCCGACGGCGAGTCCCCCTGGGATCGCATGGAAGAGGCCGGCTACACCGGTTGGACGGCCGTGGGAGAAAACATCGCCGCGGGCTCGCCGGACGCCGCCGGCACCATGGCCCAGTGGATGGGCAGCGATGGTCACTGCGCGAACATCATGAACCCCCAGTTCACCGAGATCGGGGTGGGCTACTACCCCGGCGGCATGTTCGGCCACATGTGGACCCAGACCTTCGGGCGCCGCTGACCCGCCGGGCGGTCACCGCTGGACGTCCACTCCGCGGCTCGCGAGCCACTTCACCATCGCGGCCCGCCTGCCCTCGGGGTCGGCATCGTCGGGATCGATCGACTCGACCGCACCACGCGCCAGCTCGATCGCCCGCCTGCGCTCCGAGGCGGGAAGGACCTGCGCGAGCTCGAAACGAACGGACGCCACGGTCCCCGAGACCACGTGCGTCCCCGACTCGATCCTCGCCAACGCCTCTTCGAGCACCGCCCGCGCGGCGTCCCGGTCTCCGGACCGCGCGCGCGCCCGGCCGTTCTCGAGCGTGCATTGAACCCATTCGGAGCTGTTCTCATTGCCGATCTTCGTCAGGATCTCGGCGCACCGCTCGCCCTCCTGCGCCGCGTCGGCCCATCGCTCCTGCAACCGTCGCAACCGCGCCCGGCTCATGGCCACCTGCGCGTGGGGCCGTCCGGGCTCGGCGAAGGCCGCTTCGGCGATCGTCGCGGCCTCGTCGAGTGTGACCCCGGCCGCCTCCAGCCGCCCCGCGGCCATCTGGACGCTGCCGAGGTTGAGCAGCGCGACGGCCAGATGCGGGTGCCGATCGCCCAGCGAGGCCCGGAGGATCCCCACCCCGCGCTCGATGTGCGCGGTCGCGGCATCGGCGTCCCCCTGCATGCCTCGCATGTGTCCCAGCGTGAGCTCGAGGATCCCGATCTTGTGATCGTCGGGACCGAGGCGTTCCTTCATGAGCTCGGCGGCGTGCTGGAGGTACGGCAACGCGCGGTCGTACTCCTCGAGCTCCACCAGGACCGAGCCGATGTTGGCCTCCAGATCGGCGCGCAGCTCGACCTCCTCGTGGCTCGTGCGCTCCAGCACGTCGAGCGCCTCGAGGTACTCGGCGAGCGCCCCGCGACGATCGCCGGTGCTCACCAGCAGCACGGCGCGCTTGTTGTAGGCCTCGAGCAACCGCGGGCTGTCGGGTCCGACGCTGCGGCGCCACCGCTCGATCGATCGTCGCGAGGCCTCCTTCGCCTCGTCGGTCTTTCCCAGATCGCCGTAGATGACCGCCAGACCTTCTTCGATGTTGGCCACCGCCGGGTGGTCCTCCCCGTAGACGGCGATGCTCTCGGCCAGCGCCTGCTCGCGCAGTCGCAGGGCCTCCTGATAGTCGGCCTGCTCTTGATGCAGGTAGGAAAGGTTGCTCAGCACCCTGGCCCGCAGGCCGCCTTCCACCAGGCCGAGCGCCGCCTCCAGGTCCGCGCGAGCCTCGTCCAGGCGTCGAGCCACGAGGTTC
>CAZYSW010000468.1:0-2834 GCA_964650105.1 uncultured Nannocystaceae bacterium | reverse complement strand
GGCCAACTCGAACGCGGCCACCACCTCGGCCCGCGGGTCGGCCTGCGCCGTGCCCACCCGGCGGTGGAACGCCTCGGCGACGTCGAACCACTCCAGCGCCTCGGCGTGGGTGTTCCTCCGCAGCACGGGCGCGTTGATGAGACTCGTCGCGGTCGTCGCGGCCAACCGGTCGTCTCCGACCGCGACCGCGTCGAAGTGCGCGCGGCGGAGCTCGTCCAGAGCACGCTCGCGACCCAAATCCATCAATGCTTCGCCGAGCTCCGCCCGGACCTCGGCCACGAGCGGCAGGTAGCCCAGAGCCTCCGCGCGATCGAGCAACGCACGGTCTCGCTTGGCGCCGTCGTCCACGCGCCCCGTCAGCCGCAGCGCCCGAGCCTCGGCAAGGTCGCTGCGGATCTCCTCGGCCTGCGCCTCCGCGCCGATCGGCGGCGGCTCGACGACCGTCTGCGTCGCCACGATCCGGCCACAGGTCTCCGCCGCCTCCAGACCGTCGACGGCATCCGATGCCCGCTCCACGCTGCCGGCGTCGACGTGCTCCACGAACGCGTCGACCAATGCCTCCAACCCCCGCGCCCGCCGCTCGAGGCACGCCATCTGGCGATCGAGAACCGCCTCGGACTGCGCGTGCTCGTGATGGGTCGCCTGGCAGACCGAACGATAGGTCTCCACCCACGCGGTCGCATACGCGTCGAGCCCCGCGGCGGCTCGCTGCGCGGCGTTGGTCGCCAGCGGAGAACCGGTGGCCTCGAACGCGTGACCCAGCGCCCGGCGTGTGGCCTCGTTCCAGACCTCGGCGATCTTCGCCTCGCCGAGGGTGCAGTCCACCGCCGGGCTTCGCCCCGCCGCGTAGGCCGAGCCGCCGAGCGCCACGACACCGATCCCCCCGGTCATCAGCCACATCCGTCCTCGTCGCCGCGCGGCGGGGTCGTCTTGCAGCGCCTCGACGAGCTCCTGCAGGTGCGGCCATCGATCGGCGGGATCGATCCGGAGGCCCCGCTCCAACGCTCGCCACACGTGCGGCGGAACGTCCCGGCCCGGAGGCGGTAGCCGAGGCCCGCCGCTCCACGGCGAGGCCGCCTCGACGTCGAAGGGCAACCGTCCACACAGCGCCTCGTACAGCGAGACGCAAAACGCGAACTGATCGGCGCGCTCGTCCACCCCTCCCGCTCGAAGCTGCTCGGGGGCCATGTAGCCGCGGGTCCCTAGCGTCGCGCCCGTGTGCGTCAACCGACCCGACGCGCCGGCACCCGGTGGGTCGCCTCGCCGATCGTCCCGTACCGTGCGTTCGTCGAAGGTCGCGTCGATCTCGCTGGGACGCGCGAGCCCGAAGTCCGCGACCACCGGCCGCACCTCACCCTCGGTGCCCGAGACCTCGACCAGCACGTTGTCCGGCTTGAAATCGCGATGAATGATCCCGGCCCGGTGCGCCGCCATCAGGCCCCCGGCGGCCTGCACGTACAGCGCGACGATCTCGCGCCAGGTCCGAGGTCGCGACGCCAACCACGATCGTGCCGTTCCTCCCTCGATGTGCTCCATCGCGATGAACAGGTGACCGCGCCAGCGTCCGACCTCGTAGATCGTCACCACGTTCGGATGAGAGAGCCGCGCCATCACCCGCGCCTCTCGCCACAACCGCTCCAGGTGATGGGGATCGCCGTCCGCCAGCCGCAGCTTGAGCGCCACCGGCCGATCGAGCGCCAGATCCCACGCTCGATACACCACCCCCATCCCGCCGGCGCCCAGCACCCGCTCGACCCTGTAGGTGCCGTCGACGACGTCCCCGGGTTCCAACGGTCGACGGTGCCGCGGATCCACGGGAGGCGCCGCCGCGATCTCCCGAAGGGCGGCTTCGAACTCGGAATCGTCCTTCAGCTCGACCTCCACTGTGGACCGACGCCCTCTGTCACGAATGTGACACCCGGATCAACCTACCATCCCACACTCCACGCCTGAACCCCCGGTTTTCTTTCGACCCCTCGGCGTGCTCTCCCGACGGCGAGGTCCGTCGCGCCTGCGTCGACGCCCGTCGGCGGCCTTCGCCGTCGGGTCGCTCGGCTCACGCGTGAGGCTTGCGCGCAGATCCCAGAATGTGCGGGCGAAGCAGCGGAATGGGCAGCGGACCGCGGACCTTCTCGTACGCCAGATCCACGAATCCCGCGCGCGCGATCGCTTCGGCGGTCTCCCGCGTCAGATGACAGTTGTCGTTCACGCGCCGCCACAACGGATCGACCAGCGCCTGAGCCTTGCGCAACATCGTGCCGGGCTCGGCCGCCACGTGCTCGAGGAACAAGAACCGCCCCCCGGGGCGGAGCACGCGGTAGACCTCCTCCAGCGTGTCGTCGAGATCGGGCACCGAGCACAGCACCAGCGTGCTGATCACCGCGTCGACCGACGCATCGTCGACGTCGAGCCGCTCGGCCCGTCCGGCCCGCAGCTCGATCTCCCGACCCATCCGCTCCGCCTCCGCCCGCAAGTAGGCGTGCATCGCCCGGTTGGGCTCCACCCCGATCCAGTGCACGCCGGCGGGGATGTACACCAGGTTGGGCCCGGTCCCCGGCCCGATCTCCAGCACCGTCCCCCGCAAATCCGCGAACAGCTCCGCCTTGGCCGCCCCGAACCGCGCGTTGTACCGATCCGAAACCCGAGCCATCAGCCAGGCGAACCAACGCTCGAGCAGACGAGGAGCCGGGCTCATCGCGTCATTCGTGCTCGGCGAGCCAGCGCTCGGCGTCGATGGCGGCCATGCAACCCGTGCCCGCGGCGGTGATGGCCTGGCGGTAGACCTTGTCCGCCACGTCGCCGCAGGCGAAGACGCCCGGCACGTTGGTGTAGGT
>CAZYSW010000467.1:4521-4957 GCA_964650105.1 uncultured Nannocystaceae bacterium | reverse complement strand
TTCTGCTTCTTGAGGTTGTCGGCGACGTCGGTGGGGCTGAATTGGATCACCGTGTAGAAGTAGGTGAAGAAGATGATCAGCGCCACGTAGACGGTGATGTAGAGCCATCCGTCGTAGTTGAGCGCCCCCGAGAACCGCTGCAGCCAGGCGCTCTCGGTCATGCCCGCGATCTGGTTGGGGAACATCAGGATCGAGGACGCGAAGATGGGCGGGATGACGCCCGCGCTGTTGATGCGGAGGGGGAGGTAGTTCGCGCTGCCGCCGAACATGCGACGACCCACCACCCGTTTGGCGTACTGGACGGTGATCCGACGCTGGCCGCGCTCCATCACGATGATGAACGCGATGACCGCGATGGCCAGCACGAACAGCACCCCCAGTGTCATGGGCCCGAAGTTCTCGGGATCGTCCTGGGTCTTCTGGAAGAGCTGATAGA
>CAZYSW010000467.1:0-4511 GCA_964650105.1 uncultured Nannocystaceae bacterium | reverse complement strand
CGACGGCGCCCGGCAGGCCCGCGATGATGCTCGCGAGGATCAGCATCGAGATGCCGTTGCCGATGCCGCGCTCGGTGATCTGCTCGCCGAGCCACATCAGGAAGATGGTGCCGCCCGTGAGGGTCAAGACCGCCTCGATCTCGAACCACGGGCCATCGGGCTCGAGCACCAAGAGCTGCCCCGCGGTGTTTTGCGACTCCAGCCAGTTGGCCATGAAGTAGCCCTGGATGAGGGCCAAGAACACCGTCCCGTAGCGACTGTACTGGTTGATCTTGCGGCGCCCGGTCTCGCCTTCCTTGCTGAGCTGCTCGAGCCGTGGGACGACCACGGTCATGAGCTGCATGATGATGCTCGCGCTGATGTAGGGCATGATCCCCAGCGCGAACACCGAGAGCTGCTCGAGGGCGCCCCCGCTGAACATGTTGAAGTAGCCGAGGAAGCCGCCCTGCCCCTGCTCGACGATGTCGGACATCACGTTGCGGTCCACTCCGGGGACCGCGATGAAGACGCCCAGCCGATAGACGGCCAGCATGGCGAGGGTGAACCCCACCCGCTTGCGCAGCTCCGGCAGCTTGAAAATGTTGATGATGACGCCCATGCCAGTGTCGGGAGGAGGGAGCCGCGCGGTCTCGCCAACCACGCGCGAGCGCGCCGGACGTCCGGCGAGCGCAGACCATACCCTACGTCGTAGGCCCTGGCATCTGACGCGCAGAGGTCAGCGGAGTTCGCGCAGGCCTCCCGACGCCCCGCCCGACGTCGCGCCCCGCGACGGCCGGGCCGGCACGGGGCGCGTGGGCGGGTCCGACGCTACTGGGCGGCTTCGACGTGCGCGGGGCGGGCCTGCCCCGCGGCGATCCACGACCGGACCTTCATGAGGTGCTCGCGTTCGACCAGCTCGGCCTGCTCGAAGCGTCGGACGAGCTCGGTCTTCCCGGCGTTGTCGGCCACCGCGATGAGGGCCTCCCAACCGTCTCGGTCGGCGAGCTCCGCGATGAGGATCGCCTCCAGTCCCTGGAGCAGCGAGGTGCGTGCATCCGTGACGACCTGGAGCACCCCCATCGAGGCCGTAGCGGACAGAGCCGCCGACGGGGTCATCGCCGTGGGGTCACCGCCGAGGCCCCGCATGACCTCGGTCAGCATGGTGAAGTGACGATGCTCCTCGTTGAGAATGTCGACGAGATCCGCGCGAGACGGGCCCCCGTCGAAGCCACCGTCGGCCTCGTGCTTGGAGACCAAGGCCTCGTACAGCCGGGTCCCGGTCCGCTCGAACGCCAACCGCTCGCCGATCTTGTCCATGAGGAGGGTGGGCTGATGGCCGAGCACCGAGTCGACGGCGGCCTTCGCCTTGCCCTTGAGCCCCGACGGGGGCGGGACACTGCCGAAGCCTCGATCGTCTCGCTCGATGGCACGCGCGAACTCGATCCGAACCTTGTCGGCGCCCACCACCGTGCCGGTGCTGCTCGGGGGGAACTCCTGCACGCCCGACTGCATCTGCTCGGCGAGCTCCCCGTGCGAAGCGATTCCCGTCCGATTGGCTCCCAATGAAGGTGTCTGTCTCATGCGGTCCTCCTGACTTGCTCGTCTTCCATGGAATCGGGGACTCGTACTGCCCCCCCCTCGATGACGCCGAGCTCCGTCCCCGGGTTCCAGGTGTAATCCGCCGCGATCTCGTCTGTCGGCGATCCTTCGGAGTCGAGGTGTTCGCGGTAATCGCGGGTCTCCTCGGACTCCTGGTCGCGCGGGACGAAGTCGGGGCCGTTGGCGCTCAGCTCGACCTCCTTGCGCAAGACGTCGCGGACGAACTCGCGGTGGGAGACGTACCGAATGGGGTCGGGGAGCTTCTCGGGAACGACTTCTGCGGGATCCCGCTTCTCGTGTCGGGCGAGCAGCTCCGCGACGTGCTGCAACTGGCCGAGCTCGTAGTCGAGGAATCGCTCCCAGATCGCCTTGATCCGGGGATTCTCCTCGCTCTCCACGCAGCTCCAGTAGTTGTAGACCTCGTTGGCCTCATGCAGGAGCCATTTCTCCAGCCACGATTCCGTGGGGTCGGCCAGCGATTCGTACTGCGTGACGTGCTGTTCCTCGATGGAGGCGATCTCGGCGTAGACGAGCCGCGCGAGGGGGTCGCTGAAGGTCGGGCCGATGTTCATGTAGTAGTCGTGCGTCTGATACTCCCCCGCCATGATCGTGAGGGCGTGCAGCTTGGTGACGAGGGCCGCCGTGCCCTTGTCGTAGTGACGACGAAGATCGTCGTGAGGGTGGCGGTGCTCGACCGATGTGGGCCGCCCCGGCAGGATGTCCGTGTAGCTCTGCAGGATGTTGTTGGCGTCTTTGCCCTCCACCCGATCCATCAACGCGGCGTAGCGATACATGTGATCGAAGTCCTCGAGCAGGCCGAATCGGTACGTCTGCGCTTGATAGGGATCGGGCTCGGCCAGCGCGACGGAGGCGGTGACCTCGATCGCGACTTGCTCGTAGCCGATGGTGGTCTCGAGTGGCGACTGATCGGCGGGGTTGAGCCAGTTCACCATCGTCTGCTGGTGGTGCTCGATCCGCCGGATCCGGGCCAGATCGCGCTGGAGCTCGGGGTTCATTCGACTGCAAGCGTGGCTGAACCGAAGCGCCTCGGTTTCGATGCCGTTCATCAGGATCACGCGGACGCGGGTGAAGGCGTCGTCGTCCAACTTGCTGTAGGGCGGCCGGACGAGGTCCTTCCAGGTGAATCGCTGCGCCTCGAGCGGTGTTCCACGATCCTTGAGAAGTTGAATGGTCACTGGAGTCTCCTTTGCTGGGTGCAGGGCGGTGCGTCGAAGGTGGGCCGAGCGCAGCGCCGTGGCGCACGAAACCCATCGAACGACGAGCGAGTCCTCGCCCCTCGTTGCATCAACCGAGCCACCGACGCGGGCGGACACTCCGTTTCGTTCGCACGGGTGCACGCGGGGGCGAAGAGCCGCAACGCGATCGACGGAGCACGGCGGCCGCGTGCGCCCGTGGTCGCTTTCGCTCGGGTGAGCCGTGGTGCACGTCGATCGGGCGACTCGACGCGCGTGGATCGACGCGACCGGCGAGCGGAGCGTTCACCGGATCGCGCGTCGCCGCCCTCAGCGGGCGGCTCCGTCGGCGATCCACCGGGCGATCGAGCACCGCACGTTCACGTCGAGGGGCTGTGCTCCGGGGGGCATGCGCAAGAGCTCGTCGTCGACGTTCAGGCGAACCATCAGGGGGCTGCACGATGGATCGCCCGGGACGACGAAGCCTCCGTCCACCAGCGCGGCGTGGGTCGCGTCGATGTCGGTGACGAGCATGCCGCCCTGGGCTCCCCCGACGTCCGCCTGACCGTGACAGGATGCCCCCATCGAACACCGCGGTTGCAGCGTCTCGGTGAACACCCGGTGGAACTCGGCGGGATACTGCGGCGAGCAGGTCGCGACGTCGACCTCGATGCACGCCGGCAACGCATCGTCGGGCGCGTCCCGGTCGCAGGCGAACAGGCCGAGCGCCACCGTCACGATGAGGGGGGCGCCGAACCGTGGCCGACGATCTCCCATCGTGCCCCCGTCGGTGAGGACCACGACGAGCATGGCGATGGGGTTCAGGCGCACTCCTCGAGGCACATCCGCGCGACCTCGGCGCAGGCCGGCGCGTCACCGTCGTGACCGACCTCGTGGCACATCATGCCGGTGGGCGTCTCCGAGCCGTGGCAGGCCGACGCGATCTCGTCGCACACCGAGCCTTCGGTGTCCGACTCGTGCCCGCCGTCGTGGCCGTCCGTGTCGTCGTGGCCGCCCGTGTCATGACTGCCCGTGTCCTCGTGGCTGCCCGTCTCGTGGCCCCCCGTCTCGTCGTGGCTGCCCGTGTCCTCGTGGCTGCCCGTCTCGTGACCGCCCGTTTCGTCGTGACCACCCACGGGAGGCGCTGCGTTGCAGACGTCCAGACACATCTGCAGCTGCCCGCTGCAGGCGGCGTCGTTGCCTTCGTTGTCGTGCGCCAGGGTGTGGCAGCCGCTGATCGTCTCGTCGGAACCGTCGTCCTTGGGGTGACACGCTTCGACGATCTGCTTGCAAGCGCCCTTGACGGTCTCGGAACCGTTGTCGGTACACGCGGCAACGAGGGCACCAAAGAACGCAGCGACGGAGAGGAGCGAGATGCGGCGATGCATGGCGACGTTTTGCCACGAGACGCCACGCTCGCGCACCGGCTGCGACCGAGCGCCGCACCCGGCAAAGCGCCGAGGTCGCGAGATCGTCTCGGTGGACCGCCGCGGCGTTCCCGCGCGGCCGGAATCAGGTTCGTTCGGGGGCTTCGGCCCGGAGCTCGGCGAGGAGCTCGACCTTGCCGCCGGCGTTCTCGACCTTGTGTCGGGCCGACTCGCTGGTCCGGTGGAGCCTCACGGTCAACTTCTTGGTCAGCTCGCCGGTGCCCAGAAGCTTCACCACGTTGGCCCGCTTGGGGATGAGGCCGCGCTCGTGGAGCACCGCCGGGGTGACCTCGGCGCCGTCGTCGAACGCCGA
>CAZYSW010000466.1:0-4969 GCA_964650105.1 uncultured Nannocystaceae bacterium | reverse complement strand
CGCGTTGGTGTCGATGTCGAACAACTGGTCGGTGTCGAAGCGATCGTTCTCCAGTTCCCCGAGCCGCTGCGCGAGCTGGGTCGCCGTCCAGGGCATGATCTGCAGGGCACCGCGGGCGCCCACCGGAGAAACGACGAACCGACGGAACCGCGACTCCGTGAACATGAGCGACCACAGGTGGATCGGATCGATCTTGCGGAGCCGGGCCTCGCGTTCGATCGCCGCCCGGTAGGCGCGGGGATGCCAGCGCGACTTGTACGGGTACGCCGTTGCGTCGGTCAGCCTGGCGTAGCGATACGGCTCTTCCACGATGCGGGCGAGCGCGCGGAGGTCCTGCCCGAGCGCCGCGTTGGCGGCTCGATCGCGTAGATCCTTCCGCCCCGCCTTGGTCGGCGCCACGCGTGGGTGTCGCCATTCGGCCTTCCACCCCAGGCCGACGACAAAAGACTCGTTGCGAGGACCGCTCGCCTTGCGCCCTGCGGTGGTGTAGGCCTCGACGGCGACTCGAATCTCGCGACGCGCTTCCTCCAGATAGCCCGCCGCGTACAGTTGCCGCGCCCGTCGGATCGGCGGCCACGACTCGCCGAACGCATCGTCCACCCGGTCGAACGTCGCCTGTGCCTCGCTGCGAGGGGGCGGCCAGGTCTCGTCCTCCATGGCGGGGAGCGGCGGCACCGGCGGGCAGGTCATGCCCGCGTCCAACAGGCGCTGACGTGCCATCAGCCCGTAGTACTCGAGGGGCTCGTTCTCCGCCAATCCCCGCAGAAGAGACGCGCCGAGCTCGCGTTGCTCGGCGTCCTTCGATTGCAGCAGCAGCTTGCCGCGGAAATAGCGTGCACGCGTCTTTTCGCCGCGGAACCGCTCGACCTCCTCGAACGCCGCGATCGCCTCCTCCGTCTTGCCCAGCCGGTAGGGCAGCCAGGCGTGCAACCAGTAGCGCTCGGTGCGGTGTCCGTTGGAGAGCTTCTCGTAGGACTCGAGCAGCTCCCAAGCGCGCTCGTACAGGCCCGCGCGCACGGCGAGCGCCATCGCCTGCCAGATCGCATGCGCCTTTGCGCTCTTGCGCTTGGTGTCGGCGGCCTGAAGCCACATGTCGATGGCCTCTTCGTACATGCCACCGCGCTCGAGGCAGCGCAGCAGCCAGTCCCGCACGTCGCCGTTGCCGGTGGCCTTCCACATCGGCCGCAAGTCGTCGGCACAGCGCGCGAAATCTCGCTGCTTGTAGGCGGTGAACGACCGCGATCGGATCGCGACCTGGCGCAAGCCGGCGTGGGCCCCTCCGCCGTCGACGAGCTCGTCGAGGATCTCCCGCGACAGCTCGACCCGCCTGAGCCCGCGCGCCGCGCTCGCGCGATCGAGCTGTTCGAGCACGGTGAAGGGTTTCATGGAGATGCGCCGGTGCTCGCTGGCGAGTCGCTCCAGGTGTCTCCAGGCTTCGTCCGCCTCCGGCTCCCCCGCTCGGTGAATCGCGATCCGTCGGAGGCTGTAGGCCGCGGCCGTGACGTCACCGGAGCGTTCTTGCGCGAGCGCCTGCCCCAGCCACAAGTCGCCGATCCGTGGGTGGTTCGGATACTCCTTGAGGATCTTGCCCACGGCCGCGAGCGCCTTGCGGGCCGCGGCCTTGGTCTTCGCGGCGGAGGTGCCCTCGACCTCCAAGAGGGCCTCGGCCTGCAGCACCCGCGCCTCGGCGTAGTTGCGCAGCGGCTCCATCTTCTGTACGCGCCTCAGAATGTCGACGGCCGCCTGCCGCTGCGCGTCGGCAGCCGCGGTCTCCAGGGTACCGGTGCGGGCCCACTCGATTTGGGTCCGCGCGAGCTCCATCCCGATCACGTCGGGGGGGAAGTAGCGGCGCAGCGACTTGTGCTTCCACAACGGCTCGAGGGCGGACACGGCATCCTCGTGCTGGCCGAGGTGGCGCAGCGCCCTGCCCTTCATCGCCCCCACCCGAAACCAGGTCTCCGATCCTTGGTCGGGCGGCTCCGAGGCGTCGAGGAGCGAAAGCGCTCGCGCCCAGTCCTTGCTCGCCAAAGCCGTGGCGGCGCCGTCCAGACCGACCAACGGACCGTGTCCGGGCGGGACCTCCTCGGACGCGACGCGTTCGACCTCCAGGCTCGAAGGACGGCTGGTCGGCACGTCGCCGGGCGACGCCGTCGGGTCCGGTGCCATCGCGAGCTGCACTCCGCCCACCGACGGGGCCGCCGTCGACGCATTCGAATGAGAACCGACCACCGCCGCGAGGGCACACAGCCCCACCGCACCGAGAACCGTTCGCATGCGCCGCCCCGAGTCCACCACCGGCAGCTTTACACGGTAGCACCGCACTCCAAAATTGCCCGTGATCTTCGCCCCGCTTCCGCGTGTTTCCAGGTCGCGACGTCGAGCCGAGCCCGTGGAACCATCGATGGGCGAATCCCTCGTGCGACCACCTCGGGGGCTTGCCCTCGGTCGGTTCTCCGCGTGTGCTCGATGGCAGGCACCCGAACGCGCGGCGCAGCACCGCGCGGCATGGTGGTCGCGCGGCATCCGGCGATGCCCGGTCACCTTGCGGCCGTGGCGCGAACGCCAGCAGGGGACGCTCGGGGCCCCGGAAACCCCCGGCATCGGGGCCGGTGGCGGTGGGCCGGGTGCATCGCTATGGTCGCCGCCGTGACGCTCCTCCGACCTCCTCATCAACTGCACGCCACCGTCATCGGAGCCGGCACCATGGGGGCCGCGATCGCGGCCCACCTCGCGAACGCGGGGATCCGGAGCCATCTCCTGGACATCGCGCCCGAGGGTGTCGCCGCGGACGCTCCGGCGCGCGACAGGAACGCCATCGCCGCCAAGGCGCTGGCCGCCATGACCAAGGCCAAGCCGGCTCCGCTCATGGACCGCACCTTCGTCGAACGCATCACGCCGGGGACCATCGACGACGACCTCGAGAGCGCGGTCGCGCAGAGCGACCTCGTCATCGAGGCCGTGATCGAGCGTCTCGACGTCAAGCGCCCCCTGTTCGAGCGGATCGCCAAGGCGGCACCGTCCCACGCCGTCCTCGCCACGAACACCAGCGGCATTCCCATCGGCGACATCGCCTCGACGCTCCCCGAGGACGCGCGCCGTCGGGTGGTCGGGATGCATTTCTTCAACCCGCCCCGCTACATGCACCTCCTGGAGGTCGTGCCGTCCGAGCACACCGACCCGGCGGTCGCCCGCGAGTTGGCCGAATTCTCCGATCGCGTGCTCGGCAAGGGCGTCGTGGTGTGCAGGGACACGCCGAACTTCATCGGCAACCGCATCGGCGTCGGCGAGATGATCCTGACCTTCGGGACGACCTTCGCCGAGGGATACACCGTGGAGGAGGTCGACCTACTGCACGGCAAGCTGATGGGGCGACCCAAGATGGGCGCCTTCCGTCTGGGTGATCTGGTGGGGATCGACGTGGCGGCGCTGGTCATCTCGAACCTGCGCGAGGCCACGAGCAACGATCCGGCGCGACCCGATTTCGACGAGCTGCACGACCAGATGGTGATCCATCCCGTGCTGGAGCGGATGTTCAAGAAGGGGCTCAAAGGCGACAAGACCGGACAGGGCTTCTACAAGAAGACCGGCGAGCGTGACGCCTCGGGGCGCAGCAAGGTCCTGGCCCTCGACCTGAAGACGCTCGAGTATCGCGAGCGCCAGGAGCCGCACTTCCCCGAGCTCGACAAGGTGTCGAAGATCTCCGACCTGCGGCAGCGCATCGCCGCCGCCCTGCGCGTGGAAGGTCGCGCCGGAGACTTCCTGCGCAAGATCTACCTTCGACTCTTCAACTATGCCGCCAACCGTCTCGGCACCATCTGCGACACGCCCCTGCAGATCGACGACGCCATGCGATGGGGCTACGGATGGAAGCTCGGACCCTTCGAGATGTGGGACGCCGCCGGCGTGAAGTGGGCGGTCGACCAGATCCGAGAGATGGGCATCGAGCCTTCACCGCAGGCTTTGGCGCTGCTCGAGGCGCAGGGCGACGGCGCCTCGTGGTACGGGGGCACCGCGGCCGAACCCACGGTGTGGAACCCGGCCAAGCGCGCCTACGAGCCAGTCGCCGTGCCCGCCGGAGTCATCATCCTCGAACGGCGCAAGGGCGCGGACGCCGAGATCCACAGCACGAAGACGGCCGGGTTGATCGACCTCGGGGACGGGGTGGCGTGCGTCGAGTTCCGCTCCAAGATGAACTCGCTGGACGAAGGCGTGATCACGATGCTCGCCGAGGCGGTGCCCATCCTGGAGAAGAAAGGTGGCTTCCGGGGGCTCGTGATCGGCAGCCAGGCGGACAACTTCTCCGTGGGAGCCGACGCCTTCGCCATCCTGGCGCTGTCGGGCCAGGGCAAGTGGGACGAGCTGGAGCGCCTGGTGGCGCGCTTTCAGCAGACGATGATGAGCCTGCGCCACGGCCCGATGCCGGTGGTCGCGGCCCCCTATGGCATGACCCTCGGAGGCGGCTGCGAGTGCAGCTTGCACGCCGCCGCCGTGGTCGCGCACGCCGAGCTCTACATGGGCCTGGTGGAGGCGGGCATTGGTCTGGTGCCCGCCGGCGGAGGCCTCAAGGAGATCGCCCGACGCGCCAGCGCGTGGGCCATGCAGGTCCCCGACGCCGACCCCTATCCCTGGCTTCGCCGCGGGTTCGAGGCGGCGGCGCAGGGGAAGGTGTCGACGAGCGCGGACGAGGCACGCGGCCTCGGCTACCTGCGCCCCACCGACGGCATCGTGTTTCACAAGAACCGGGTCATCGCGGAGGCCAAGCGGCGCGTCATCGCGCTCGCGGAGGCGGGGTGGACCCCCCCCGATCCCCAGGAGAAGATCATCACCGGCGGCGCGACGGCGGGGGCGGGCTTCAAGCTCGCCGCCCAGCTCTTCCGCTGGGGGGGTTACGCCAGCGATCACGACAAGCTGGTGGCCGAGAAGATCGCGCACGTGCTCAGCGGCGGCATGCGCCCCGCCGGTACGGCGC
>CAZYSW010000465.1:0-4990 GCA_964650105.1 uncultured Nannocystaceae bacterium | reverse complement strand
CCCCCACCCCGCGGGCTCCCGAACCGACGCCCTCATCCAAGCGCTCGTCCCCCGCCAAGCCTTCGTCGGGCTCGAGCAAGCCGTCGAGCGGGAACAAGGACGCGAGCAAGCGAAGCACCAAGGGTTCGTCGAGCGGCGACGCGCTGGAGAAGCTCGCCGACCAGGGCTGCGATCTGGTCCGGCAAGGCAAGGCTGCCGAAGGCTTCCCCGTCCTGCAAAAGGCGTTCGACCTCGCGCCGGGCAACACCAAGGTCACCTTGTGCATGGCCGAGGCCCACTACCGCCTGGGCCGCACGGCCTCGGCCTCGGCAATGTGCGATCGAGTGCTCCAAAAGTCGCCCCGCAACAAACAAGCGCGCCTTTTGGCCGCCAAGCTGGCCGACGAGTCGGGCAACGTCCCCAAGGCACTCGAGCACTACCGCAAGGTGCTGGAGGTCGACCCCGACAACGCGACCGCCAAGGCCTACGTCGACAGCAAAGGCTGACCCCCGACGACCCGAGTCCGAACCACCGGAACCGGAGCCCGGAACCGGAACCCGAGGGGATGAAGTGCCCGGGAGAGCTCGGTACGCCGGTGCTGACGGAGGAGACCGACGTGCGGCGTCTGCTCAGGGGATGAAGTGCCCGGGAGAGCTCGGTACGCCGGTGCTGACGGAGGAGACCGACGTGCGGCGTCTGCTCGGGCGGGCTGAGTGCGGGAGCCTGCTCGGAGCCGCGACCGGGAGCCGGAACCCGGAACTGGAACCCGGACCCGGAACCCGAGCCTGGAGCTCACAACCGGAACCGGAGCCCGGAGCCGGACTCCGGAGCCGGTGCGGGAGCGGACTCGGGCCTCGCCGTCGGGCTACGGGGCTACGGGGTATCGGGCGAGATGGGTCAGAAGCGGAGCTGGAGCTCGAACTGGGCGGCGAGCGGGTTCTGGAACGACGCCTCGACGCCGAAGTTGCCCTGGGGAGCCACGATGGCCCGCTGGAAGAAGTCCGTGGGGTTACTCGCGTTCTGGATCTTGGTGTGCTTGAGGTCCGACAGGTCGCCGCCAGCGATCGGCCGGGTGTTCTGGAAGGTATAGACCTCGTCGACGCGAAGGACCGCCTTGGCGTTGGTCACGTTGAGCACGCGGGCCGCGACCTCGATTTCGAGGTCACCGGGAAGCGGGTACGCGTAGCTCAGGCTCAGGTTCCAGTTGTAGTTGGGCTCCACCCGACCGCCGGCGCCGCGGGGCACGATGTAGATCGGGAACAGACCGTCATAGCGGTTGCTGCCGCCGCGCAGCGAGATGGGGTAGCCCGACTGGAACCGGAAACTGGTCCCCAGCGTGAGGCGGCCGGCCTCCTGCAGGTCGAACGAGTAGAACCCGTCCAGCTTCACGCGGTGTGGGGTGTTGAACGACAGCGGGCCGAAGCTGTTGCGGACCAGCTCGGGGATGTCGTACTGCGTGCTCGCACCCAGGTTGATCGCACCGGTGATCGGGTCGACGAAGCCGTCGTAGTTGCCGACCAGGCGGCTGTAAGTGTAGCTGGCCAAGAGCAGCCAGTTCTTGGCGAAGCGCTTCTTGACCTCGAACGTGAAGGCGTCGAAGTTGCGCGTCGGCTTGTCGAACATCGAGCCGACCTTGCCGAAGGCGTCGGCCAAGAAGCGGCAGCGCTGCAGCTCGCGCGAGACCTGCGTCCGGCCCTCGTCGTCGTCGTCGAGCGCGTCGAACTCGGCCTGGAGCATGTCGCACTCGTTCTCCTGGCGCCGGATGTCGTCGGCATCCACGGCCTCACCGGGGTTGGCGATGATGAAGTTGAGACCGCCGTTGGTGGAAATGTCTTCGACGGCGCGACCGAGATCGGTGTGCACCCACCGCACGCCGAGCGTGAGGTCCTCGATGACCTCCTGCTCGTAGCCCATCTGGAACTGCTGGTTGTATTGGCCGCGCAGACGGGGCACCACCGCGCCCTCGGTGAGCTGTCCGGTGCTCGACGAGAAGTCCGTGCACCACTCCGTCGGCTGACCGTCCCGGTACTTTTCGCGCGGCATGCCGTCGATGACGACCTGCTGACCGAGGCAGTCCGCGTTGCGGAAGGTGCGGCGCATGTTCACCAGACCACCGAACACGCGCGAGTTGAGCTGCAACGGGAGCGGTTGATAGAACCAGCCGTAGCTGGCGAACAGACGGCTCTTGCCTTCGTCGGTCCAGTCGTAGACCACGCCGACGCGCGGAGCGACGTTGTCCCAGATGAGGATCGCGCGATCCCCCGTGATGTCGCGCATGTCCTGGATTTCCCAGCGGACACCCGCGGTGATGAACAGGTTGGACAGGATCGCCCACTTGTCCTGCAAGAAGACCGCGTAGTTCTGGGTGGAGAGGGTCTCGTCGTACTTGTCGACGCGAACGCCGCCGCCCAGCGGCGTCGCGATCGCACGCAGCTCGCCCTCTTCCTTGCGAACGCGGCCGTAGCCGGAGGGGAAGCGCAGGTCGGGGTTGTCGGTGTCGACGAAGATGAAGCGGTGGTTGTTGACCCGCCGGGTGAAGTCGATCTGGTATCCGTTCTCCTCGTCCCAGCAGTACTCGCCGCCGCCCTTCTGCCCCGGAGCGCAGTTGGTGTAGAAGTCGGGGTCGTTCTTCCCCGAGAACTGCGAGATCGTGCGCCGCTGCAGGTGTTCGATCTGCGCGCCGTACTTGAGCTGGTGCGCTCCGGCCGCGTTGAAGAAGTGGGTCAGCGAGAACGCGCCCTCCACGCGATGGTTCCGGTCAGCGCCGTACTGGCCGATGCCGCCCGAAAGCCACTCTCGGACCGGACAGGCCAGACCCGGGAGATTCGACGCGTTGCAGGCCTCCTGCACGCCCGGCACCAGGTCGAGCCGCCCTTCGCGGTCGAGGAACTCGAACAGGTTCGCCCCCTGGTCGTCGAACTCCTGCGTGGCCGGCAGGTCCAGGAACTCCGGATTGTCGACCCTCCACGCCTCCTGCGCGATGAAGTTGGAGTAGGCCAGGTTGGCGTCGATCTCGAGCTTGTCGTCGGCGACGCGGCCCAGGTAGTTCATGGTCACCGTCGCCTGGTTGGCCATGTCCCAGCCGAAGTGGTCGTTGACCACGCCGTTGGCCACGCGCGACCCGCCCCCGAGCGGATCGGCGTTGGGGCTCGTGCCGAACGCTGCAGGGTCGAGGCGGAAGCCGACCGGGCGGCGATAGGAGCGTCGGTTGAACGTGGGCTGGCCGAAGACGCTGACCCCGATGCGGTGCTTGGGGTTGATCGCCCAGTCGATGCCCAACACGTACCCGACACCCACCCCACCGGTGCGGAACTTCTGCTCCGCGAACTTCTCGGTGGCGATGTAGTCCCCCCCGTCGACGCAGTCGAAGTCGCCGTTCTTGTAGGGGCAGTCCTCGTACCCGCCCGAGTTGTCCTTGTCGATGCGGTGGTGGAAGCTCTGGACCAGCGAAGCCCGGCCACCGGTCGCGGACACGCCGGCCGACCAGAACAACTTGTCCTTGATGATCGGGCCCGACGCCACGACCACGCCCTGCATGAGAAAGTCGGGGGTCTCCGTGGCCCGGATCGCGTTGTCGGTAGCGATGATGAAGCGCGGCTTGGCCAGACGCGGGGTGTAGGTGAAGCGAGCGACGCCGCGGGTCTTGTTGGTACCCGAGATGCGGCGGGCGGCCACCTGGCCACCGGAGGCGCCGCCGAACTCGGCCTCGTAGCCCGACTCCTGGATCTCGACCTCTTCGATGAACTCCTGAACGATCGAGGCGCCCACCGTACCGAACGAGGGGTTGTTCACGTTCGCCCCTTCGACCGTGTACTTGCTCTCCGCGCCCGTCGTACCCGCCAGCGAGATGCCCGCCGAGTCGGTCGACGCGGTGGCCGACGACTCCACCACCTGCGTGAAATCGCGGCTGACCGCGTTGCCCACCGGGATGTTGCGGAACTCCTCCATCGAGACTTCGCGGCCCACGGAGGTGTCCTGCTTGACCGGCGCCGCCTTCACGCGAACGACCCGACGGAACTCGTTGGCTGGATCCACCGAGAAGTTGGCGCGAAACTTTGCGCCACGCGGAAGGGTCGTAACCTTGGAGACGTCCGCCTGACCGACCAGCACCTGGATGGTGTAGGTGCCCGGCGGGAGGTCGCGGAAGGCATACAGCCCCTGATCGTTGGTTTGAGTCTCCCGCGTCCCCTGCAAACACGTGCACTGCAGCACGACCAAGGCGTTCTTCAGCTTTTCCTTGGTCTTCTCGTTGGTGACGACACCACTGATCGTGCCGTTGTCCTCGGCTTGGGCCGTTGCGGGCGCAACCAAGACGGCTGCGGCGACGGACGTGGCCAGGGGGAGGCTGAGCCAGAAGTTCCGAAGCGAGCGGGCGCCAATCACAGGAGTGAGCTCCTTGTCGGGCTGGTCCCCCGAGGCCCCGAGGGGAGGAGGGTTGACCTGTCGCCCCGAGGGCGATGCAGCCGAAGTGCGAGTCGCGTTCTGCAGTCCCGGGTGCGTCCGCGCGGGTATAACACAAGGCTCCGCCGGAAAGCACCGTTGAAGGGACGGCACGATCGTCGATGGGCGGCGCCCGAGCGAAGCCGAACCGCGGACCACCGGGGCCTTCCCCCCGAGTCCTCCGACGGCCCACCCCCCGGGGGGTAGCCGATGCCGGGCGCCGTGGCCCCGGCCGCCCTCGCGTCCGCGCGGCTCCGCACGGAGGCGACGACCACCCGTGCTGCCGCCACGGCCCGCAAGCACCGCGCCATCATGGGCCCTTCAACGCCGGGTACCGCACGGGCTTACGCCGGCCGCCCCCTCGGGCGCCCCCGACGCTGGACGAACAATGAGCAAGCGCACGGCTCGGGTCACGATCCCCCATCGCCGACCGGCGAGGGCCTGCGTGGATCTACCCTCCCCCCGGCCACGTCCGCCCAGACCCGAGATCCGTTCGTCCACCACGAGCGCCGAGTCGAGTGGAATCACCCGCCCGCGGCTCCGCTCCTCGTTGCCGCCCTCCGCATCGGTG
>CAZYSW010000464.1:0-5020 GCA_964650105.1 uncultured Nannocystaceae bacterium | reverse complement strand
CCAGCCTCACCGGCTACACGACCGTCTACGGCCTCGCGGGATGGAACGGGGCCATGAGCACGAACCCGAAGACCGCACCCGACCACACGGCCCGGGTGGGCGCCCGCAGAAGACGCCAGATGACGGGCACACCACCGAGGGTCAGCCCGATGAAGATGCTGTAGGCCATCCAGCGGTGCTCGACGACGAAATCCTTGACGGGACCCGCGAGGGCGACGATGGCCAGACCTGCAGACAGGATCACCGACGCGAGCACCACCAGCGACCGTCGCTCGAAACGAAGACGAGTGACGTCCGCGATCGCCTGGATGAACTGCGGGTAGACGCCTGCCGCGAGCAACATGGTGCCCCCGCTGATCCCCGGGACCAGGTTGGCCAACCCCATCAGGACGCCGCCCGTCGCGCCACGGACGGCCAGCTTGGGCAGGGGAACCGAGCTCGAAGCCAGATCCTCGGAGGCGGAGGTCATGGGTGCGGACGATAGCCGCGTTCGGCGGTGTACACCACGCGTTCAGCCGAGGGCGACCGCGGTTCCCCGGATGGTGGCGCGCCCGCGGGCCGGGGGTCATCGCCGGGCCGCCCGTCCCTGGTCCGTGCACGCTTGCGGCGGGGCGCAGCGAGTCCGCCTTTCCGCGCACGGGATCGAAAGACCTCGCGTGAGGCCAGACTGCGGTCGGTGGCGGCGCGCCGGCAAGGCGCGCGACCGAAGCAACGGCGCGGAGCAACGCTGCCGGCATCCGCCGGAACGATGTCGTCGCCTCGCGGGACGTCTTCGACGCCCCGCTTGCGCCTACTCGACGGGCGAGAAGCCGGAGATCTGGCTGGTGCGCAACGGAACGGCGTAGCCCTGCGGAACACCGCCCCCGGCACCCGGCTGGTTGTTGTCGCACGGCATCCCCGAAGCGGCGCCGGGCGTGGCTCCACAGTTGCCGTCGGGACACGCATCGCCCGCGATCTGCTCGACAGCCTCGAGGACCAACCCGGCGGAAGCGTTGGCTCCGCCGAGGTCGTAGCCCCCCGCCTGATCCGAGCCTTGGTTCAGGTTGAACCCGTCACCCGCGTCCGCGGTCAGCCTGAACCGCAGGACGTAGCTCGCACCCTTGTCGTAGTGCCAGGTCTGGTTGGCCGCATCGTAGAAGGTGGGATCGCAAAGGCCACTGCCGGGCTCGTAGACGGTGTACTCGATGTAATAGACCTCGACGCCCTCGACCACCTCGGGATCGTTGGGGTTGGTGCCGTCGACCAGCCCGGTCACGAAGATGCGTGGCGCACGGATCGGCCGCGTCCCGCGAGAGAACTTTCGGGTTTCCGTGACCTCCGCGGCCCCCTCGTAGGGGGTGAAGACTCGGGTTCGCTCGATGTCGGTGAGCGCCAGGCGCAGGTAGCTCGGCGTCCCGGTGTTCAGGCTCGCCCCCTCGGCCAGCGTTCCGCCGAAGGACTTGGGGGCTCCGGCCGGGATCTGGAAGCCCTGTGTCTTGTCGCCGCGGTAGTCGTCGACCAGCAGGTACAGGCTGCTGTGAAAGTCGTTGCCCTGCGCACCGGGATCGATGGTGTCCTCGAAGGCGCTGCCGCTGATGAGCGCCACGAGGAACTGGTCCTCGCCTTGTCCCAGATCCTCGAACGCGCTGAAGTTGTCGTCGATGCGGTTGCTGGCGCTGACGGCGGGCGGGTACACGAACACGTCGCCGCGGTTGTTGGCGGCGACGGTGCAGGTGTCACCCGCCCCTTGGCACGCCGGGAAGTAGGTGCCGGTCACGGTCTTGGCCAGGCCATTCCAGGGCCCGCCGCTGTCGGCCTCATGGTTGGTCTCGGCTGCCAGATCCCAACGGAAGAGCCGCCCCGCGGGATCGGCCACGTAGGCCTCCTGCATCTCGGCCCAGTACCGCGACTTGCAATGGGTCCCCACGGCCGGATCGGTGACGGCTCCGAACATGCTCTCGTAGAGGGGATGGCTGATGTCGGGCAGGAGGGCCTGCTCGACCAGTTGACCGGTGATCGCGTCCGCCAGCACCAGGGTTCGTCCCCGTCCGGCGGGCGCGTTCTGATTGGCCTTTTGCTCCGCCTCGGAGAGCGGATACCCGCTGCCGAGCAACACGTAGGCCTTGGGGACGTTGTTGAGGGCGTTGCCCTGCACGTGATAGCCCACCGCCGGTCGGGCCCAGGTCTCCCCGAGAATCGGGTCGTAGATCGCCTTGAGCCCCGGGTCTTCAGTGGTCCACAGCACGTCGATGGGGCCCTGCGGCGACGCCGGGCTCATGTGCTTGAGGTCCAGGGCGACGTACTCCTTGCCGCCCTTGCCGAAGCCGAAGATCGCGAAGTGATACCAGGTATCGTCGGCGGGGTCGGCCACGGTTCCGCCGTCGTCGGCGATCCACGCGTGATTGACGACCGACGCGATGCCGTAGATGTGGTTGGCGATCTCCTCGGGCTGCCCCATGTTGGTGGGGCCGTTGGCCGCCTGGGCGGCCGCGGCCGCGAGCAAGGGCCGTGGGATCAACCCCCACAGCTCGTTGCCACTGTCGAGTTGGAAGGCGTGGAGCACCCCCATGTCGTCCCCGACCAGCACGGCCTCCTGGTACTCCCAGTGCGGCGAGGGCGACTGGATCTGCTTGCTCGGGTCGTTCGATTCTCGGGCGAAGTCACGCAGCGACTCGGGGAGTGCCCCGGCGTCGGTCACCCCGTAGGCTCGACCGCCACAATGCGGATCGCGGATGGCGACCTCGGGAATGGCGTCGGGTCGATACGGTGGAATTCTCCGCACCACGACGGGTGCCGAGTTGGCCAGGCCCGGCAGCTTCCATCCTCCCGGAGCGTTCCGGCCGAGGATGAACTCCGCGATCGCGTTGGCCTTGGCCTGCAAGCTGCCACCCGAGATCAACCCCAGCTCCTGCAGCTCGTCGCGGAACTGGGCGGTCGCGGTTCCATCGGGGTTGGTGATGCGAAAGACGTTGTTGTTCTCGTCGTAGGTGTAGATCCGCCGGTCTTTCCAGGCGGTGAGCTGCAGGCACTCGCCGGCGTCCCACTCGCGGCTTTGCGGGCACGGGCCGAAGGTCTCCTCGAGATCCTCGGGATCGAAGGGTTGATCCACACAATGCGGTGCGAGTTCGTCGAAGTCCCCGTCCCCGTCGAGATCGAACGTATCGCGGTCGGTGCACAGCGACCGGACGAGATGCCCCTTCCAGCCCGGGAACTCCGTGTACGCCGTGAACTTGGTTTGCACACGCTCGCCCTTGCCGGGTTCGTCTTGCGCGCCGACCCCGAATTCGTTCACCGTCGAGCCCGGGCCGGCGAACACGTCGAGCTCCAGGTTCTCGGCCACGATCTGGGTCACCACCTTCTGCAGCTCGTCGGCCGAGCTGGCCAGATAGGCGCACCCGGTGGCGGGGTTGTTCTCGTCGTCGCAGGTGTCCCAGCCGTTGGCGGGGGTGTCGTCGCAAGGCGTGCTGCAGGTGCCGTCGCACGCACCCGCGGCGGCGCACGCCATGTTGTTGAGCGTCGAGCCGCTCAAGAAGAATCCCACGACGTAGGTCTTGACGTTGAGCTGCTTGCGCAGCGCAGCGAGGCGCTGGTAGAGGCCCGATCCGCCCTCGCTGGCGGGGTCCGGCTCGCCGTCGGTGACCAGGATCGCCACCGTCGGGGCGCACACGTCGCTGCTCTCGATGCTGTTGACGAACTTCAGGTACGAGGCGACGGTGGTGTGCGAGTACGGTGCGTTGCTCTGCGGGGGCGAGGCCGGAATGGTTCCGATGACGCTCTTCCAGGGCGTCCCGCCCACGGCGTCCACCCCTCCTTCCATGATGGGCGCGGTGGCCTCGAGAACCTCGTTGAGCGCCTCCTCGTCCGACGCGGGGCCCCACTTGTCGGAGCTGATGTTGGTATCCGACAAATCGAGGTAGAACGGCCCGTAGAGCGCGGCGGCGTTGACGTTCGGATCCTCGGTGGCGATGCCGGCTCGGTCCAGCCCGTCGAACCCGTAGACGAAACCGTTGATGACCTCACCGGTCGAGAACTGGGCGTAGCCCGGAAATCCATCCACGTAGGGCCAGTAGTAGAAGTCGTGCCCCCAGACGTTGGTCTGTCGATCGGTGTTGGTGGATCCGTAGTCGCCGACCGTCTTGTGGAGGATCGTCTTGTCGGGATCGGTCGTGACGTTCAAGTTGGCCCGAATGCCCATGAACGTCGGAAACCACTGCACCTTGCGCGTGGCGTTCGCCCAGGTGACCATGTCGTTTCTGTTCACGCTGATGAGCGGCGACGGCGGGACCGGACCTTGCTGGTTGTTGGCGTTGATCACCGAGCCCACGCCGAGGTTGTCCCAGCGCAAATACGGGTAAGGCCGCTTGTCGTTGCCCTGGCAGATGCGCCATGCGCCGGCGTACGACCCCTGGTTGTCTTTGTACAGCCAGATCCAATCCCAGATGAAGTAGCCGTAGGCGTGGTTCCAGGCGAAACGATGATTGGGCCCGTTGGCGTAGTTCTGGCACTTCGCGGGTGTGCTGGTGGGCGCCTGCTTTTGCTCGAAGGTCATGATCGCGAACTTGGCCTGGTCCGCGGTCTGCTCGACGACGGTTCGGATCGCGCGGCGTGCCGCCGCGACACGGCTCTCGCGGGACGTCCCGGCATACTCCGGGTTCTCGCACTCCGACCAGACGCACTGCTCTGCAGCCGCCTGCGCCTTGAAGGCCATCGAGCCCGAGGTGTCGAGCACGAACAGAATGCGGGGACGGATCTGCCCGAAGCTCTTGCCGTCGACGACGTAGTAGGGCTGAAGTCGCGCTTCGCTGGGGGTCGACATGGCAACCCAGCTCACGAGTGCCAGCGCGCACAGGCCGACCCACCGCGCGAACGATCGAACCCGATCGCCTCGACGCGGGCCTGCACCCTTGCCTGCCTTGCGAAGCCGCTCGTTCATCCTGGCCCTCTCCCTGCTCGGGCGTCGCACTTTGCCCTACACGGACCGCGCATCGAGCCGAGCCCCCGGCTATGCAAAACATGCGAGCCCCCTGCACACGCGTGCGTA
>CAZYSW010000463.1:2285-5032 GCA_964650105.1 uncultured Nannocystaceae bacterium | reverse complement strand
GGGAGCAGCACCGTCCCGTGGCTTCCGGGATCGGTCGCCTCCTGCTCCAGAGCCCCCGGACGGGCGCCCAGCACGTGGACCGCTCCGATCCCGTGCTCGAGGTTGTCGAGCGCCTCCTCGACCTTGGGGATCATGCCGCCCACGATGGTCCCGTCGGCGATCGCTCGGCGGGCCTGTGCGGCGCGAAGCCGCGGGATCCGGCTCGCCGGATCGTCCTTGTCCGCGAGGACGCCCGGCACCCCGGTCATCAAGAACAGATGATCGACCTTCAGCGCCCCGGCGACGGCCGCCGCCACGGTATCGGCGTTGATGTTGTAGACCTGCAAGCAATCGTCCTCGGCGACCGCGGGTCCGGAGTCGATGCCCAGCGTGTTGAGCACGGGGGTGTACCCGCCCGCCCACAGGTGCTCGAGCAGCCCGGTGCCGATCGCGTCCACGTCGCCCACGAAGCCGAAATCGACGGGGTCGGGACCGCCCCCGGACACGACCATGGGCGGACGACGGTGACAGACGACGGTTCCGGCGCTCACGCCGGAGATCCCGACGGCGGCGAGCCCCACCGTCGCGGCAGCCGCCACCACGTCGACGCTCACTTCTCCGGCGAGCACGAGCTTCATGACCTGCAAGGTCGCCGGGTCCGTGATCCGCCTGCCCCCGACCTTGTGGACCGGCAAGCCCAGACGATCCTGGAGCGCACCCGCCTGCGGACCTCCGCCGTGGCACAGCACGAACCGCCAGCCTCGGCTGGTCAGGCTCGAAACGTCACGCAGCACGCCCAACAACGCGCCGCGATCGGCGACCACCTCGCCGCCGAATTTCAGGAGAGCGGTCGGTCGCCGACCGTTGCGTTCGGGAGGGTCTTCGTCGGTCATGGCCAAAGTGCGGGAGCGTCGATCCCCATGGTCTCCGGAAGGCCCAGCATGATGTTCATGGACTGCACGGCCTGTCCGGCGCCTCCCTTCACCAGGTTGTCGGCGGCCGAAGTGACGAGGAGCTGGCGCCGCCCCGACGCCGGGTCGACCTCGCCGAGCGTCCACGAGAGGTCGGCGTACATGCTCCCCTTGATCGCGACGACTTCGGCCTGGGCCTTCCCCCCACCGAGCACCCGCACGAACGGGGCCCCCTCGTAGAAGGAGCGATAGGACCGTTCCACCGCGTCGGCCGTCGTCTCCGGCGGCACCTCGACGATGCTGTTGGCGAGGATACCGCGGGTGAGCGGCGCCGAGACGGGGACGAACTGCAGGCTGAACGCGGGCTCGTTCCCTCCGCGAACACAGGCATCTCGCAGCGTCTGCTCGATCTCCGGCACGTGTTGATGCGACAACGGCTTGTAGATCTTGAGGTTGTTCGCGCGCAGAGGATGATGGGTCCCTTCGCTCGCATACGCGCCACTCCCCGACGAGCCCGTCGCGGCGACGGTGTGAATCGGTCCGCGCAGCAACCCCGCGTGCGCCAACGGGAGCAGCCCCAAGGCGATGGTGGTCGCGAAGCAGCCCGGTGACGCGACCCGGCGCGCACCGGCGATTTCCGCCCGGTGCAGCTCGGGGAGGCCGTAGACGAAGGTGCCGAGGTGCTCGGGGTGGGGATGCGGACCCCCATAGAAGCGCGCGTACGCCTGTGCGTCCCGGAGGCGGAAATCCCCCGAGAGGTCGATGACCCGCGCCTTCATCGCGGCCAGCTCCGGAGCCATCGTGGCGCTCACCTTGTGGGGCAGCGCCAGGAACACCACCTCGACGTCGGCGGCCGCCTCGGCGGCGGGGATGTTCTCGAACACCAATCCCGTGCGCCACAGGTTGCGGTGGACCGCCTCGAGCGGCTCCCCGACGTGATCGATGCTCGTGACGCGCCGCAGCTCCACGGCGGGGTGCCGCGACAACAAACGGATGAGCTCCGCGCCGCCATAGCCCGTTCCGCCGATCACGGCGACGGGATGCAGCGACGGAGCGTCGGCGGATCCTCCTGGGCTCAACGCTCCTCCTCGCGTCCTGCCGCATAGCACCGTCGGGCACGTGACTCCAAGCCCGAGCCCGGGGGCTCGCTCACGACGACCGCAGGTCTCGCCTAGGACTGGTGAGATCTCGTCACGCGCAGATCCCGCCAAATCTGGGGGTACACGCACGACATCTGTGTCACGGTGACCGGTGCCGTTGCACGGCAAACCCTGACATCTTGGTCATACCGATCACGTCCCAGAGCCCCGGAGCCTCCCCCGCGGACTAGGATGATCCGTGTCATATCAACGAGTTGCCAATTTGGCCCGCCATCTGCACACGGGAGGGCCATCGCTTGAAAGAACCCGGGACGGGCGAGTCTCTTACTCCTGGCTTACCGCGATTCCGCCCGCAACCTGACCCTGGCTTTGCTCGTTTTCCACCTTGGCTTGCTTCTTTTGACTTTCGTTGGCTTGTTCCCCGCGTTTTGCGGGCTCTTGGTCGAAATCTGGGTTGACGTGGCTTGACGCTCGATCGGCCTGGCTTCGAAACCGCGCGGCGCGGGGGCGCCGCCTCGAAGCTTCGGGGTTCACGATCGAGTACGCGCTCAAAGCGCACAATCGCGGTCGGTGCTGTAGGCCGTCGACGAAACTTGTGACCTGGGGGGACCCCGGACGGCTTGGTCGGCTGTCCGGGGGTTCCTGTTTTTTGGCTCGTCGAACCCGCAGCGCCGGTACCGACCGGACGTCGCTCGTGCCGCGCGCTTCAGTGCAGGTGATCGTCGGGCTCGGCGACGCGGTCGGTGAGGCGCCAGAC
>CAZYSW010000463.1:0-2275 GCA_964650105.1 uncultured Nannocystaceae bacterium | reverse complement strand
AGCGCCGCCCGAAACTCCTCGTGGGTCTGGCTGGACCCGGGACGAAGCCACTCGCGGTTGACGGCGAAATGCCCGGCGATCGCACACATCCCGCGCATCGGCATTCCGTGGCGCGCGGGCGACCATCCGCGCTCGATCAGGCTGGCGACATCGAGGTCGATGGGACCCCCGCACCGCGGACACGCGACGCGCCCCTCCCCCGTCGGCTCGGCGATGGTGGCCAGAGGGTCCCTGCCGTGCTCGGCGCGGGCTGCCATCCACCACCGCGCGTCGAACGGGAAGACCCCGTCCAACGCGGGCGGCACGATCCCCTCGTCGAGGAGCCAGCGCGCCGACAAGTAGTACGCCGGGCTCCGGCGGCCGTCGGTCTCCCGTGCCTCCACGAAGAGATCGGGGTGCTCGAAGTGCGGGTCGAGCTCCCATGCCCGTGCCAGCCGCTGCCGGTGTGCACCGCCCAGCGTGGTGAATCGCGCACCCACGACCACGCGCGTCAATCGGTCCGCGAGCACCCACAAGACGTTGCCGAGCTTGTGCCAGGGATCGATGTTCAAATCGCAGACCTTCACCTTGTCGCACGCAAGCGACCCCTGCCCCCGAGACCACACCGAGATCAACTTGATCTCGATCCGGTCCTCCCAGTCGAGCTCGGGCAAAGCGTCGTGCGGCTCCAGCCCGAAGTGCCACTGCAGCGCGTTGCCGTGCCTCCCGCGGGAGCGCGAGGACGCCACGAGCGCCGCCGCGGGACCGAGCGGGAGACCGATGGCCGCCAGCGCGAGCGCCTCGAGATGGGCACACCGCCGTCGCGGCTCGTCGTGCGCCGGCGGCGGGTGACGAAGCGGCAGCCGCATCCGCGCGACCGTCAGTTCTGGGCCTCGGCCTTGGTGTCCTTGCCGTCGGCCTTGTCGTCCTTGTCGCCGGCCTTGGCGTCCTTCTTGTCCTTGCCGTCCTCCTTTTTGTCCTCTTCCTTCTTGCCGGGCCGTTCGGCGCACCCGGCGAGGGTCACCCCCATCCCCAAGCTCGAGACCCCAATCGCGAACAGAACTCGACGAAACGTCTTCATGGCACGAGAGTAACGCGGCGCTGCGGGTCGCTCCAGACGCAGTTGTTGCGCTCGCCGCCAGGGACCGGATCACCGGCGTCGAGAGGCAACCCGCGTTCGTCGGACGATCGATGCCCGACCGGGATCGTGCGTCGACCGTCACCCCAGCGCGAGCGGGCGGCCATCGTCTCCGACCTGCACATAGACGACCTCGGCCACCGTGACCTCGCGCTCGGGCGTCTGCTCGGCCTGCGCCACGGCAGACTGCGCGGTCACCCGCACGCTGGCGGTGATCGACGTCCGCCCGCGACGGATGACCCGGGCCATGCACGTCACGAGATCGCCGACGTGGACCGGTTCCTTGAACTCGACCTCGCGGATCGCCACCGTCACCACCTTGCGCGCGCCGACGCGCTGCACCGCGATCGCCCCCGCCTGGTCGACCAGGCTCATGATGTAGCCGCCGAAGATCGTCCCGTGCGCGTTCGTGTCGCGGGGCATGGCGGTGACGCGGATGGCCAGGATCTCCTCTTCGGCGCTCACGGCCAGACTTTGCCCCATCCTTCGCATCGCCGACAGGCGCCGTTGTCGGTCCTCCGGCCCGGACCGCCGATTGCGCTGCTCAGGTCCCGTGCAGGGCGTCCAGGATCGCGGCTCGGATGGTCGTGGCGTCCGCGTAGTCGGGGCAGTAGCTCAGAGCCGGGTCGCGGGCCCGCAAGGCGGCGAACCGTCTCTCCTCGGGACCGAAGTCGTAGCTGAGGATCACCGGCCCACGGAACCCGGCGTCGCGCAGCGCCCGCAACACGAACAGCCCCTGGTTGTCCTGCTGGAAGCGTCGCGCGCGGGCCATGTCTCCGTTGAACCGAGCCGTCAGCTCGACCATGCTGCCGAGCAGCTCCTCCTCGGGCGTGCGATCGAAGCGCATGTCGAGGTAGACGAGATCGGGCTTCCGCTCGCGGATGAGCCGACAGGCGTCGTGGCCACTGCGAGCCTGCCGATAGGAGAACCCATCGGCGACAAACGTCGACAGGTTGGTGAGGTACTCGTCGCCATCTTCGACGACCAGAACGTCGACGACCCGCCCGATGGTCATTGTGCAGCCTCCGCCTCGATGTTCGTGGCCTCGTCCTCGACCACGAAGAAACGCAACACCACGGCCTTGCTCCAACCAGGCTCGGCCTCCACCGCGATCGATCCGTCGTACCGCGAGAGCAGGTCGACGGTGATTCCCATCCC
>CAZYSW010000462.1:0-5039 GCA_964650105.1 uncultured Nannocystaceae bacterium | reverse complement strand
AGGCCCGTGGGCACCTCGCGATCGTCATCGACGACGTCGGACGCGAGCTGCACCTGCTCGAGAAGCTGCAGTCGTTGCGTTGGCGCCTCACCTTCAGCGTGCTTCCGGGGGCCGTCTACGCCCCCGGAGCGCAGCTTCGCCTTCGCGGCGACCGCCGCCGCTACCGCGAGATCTGGCTACACCTGCCGATGGAACCCCTCGACACCCGCCAGATGCTCGAGGGCCCCGAAGCCCAGGAGACCTTCCTGCGCGTCGACGATCCACCGACCACCCTGGTCGAGAAGCTCGAGGCCGCCCTCGCGCGCGTGCCCGCGGCGGTGGGCGTCAACAACCACATGGGCTCGCGGCTCACCACCGATCGCCAGGCGATGGCCGCCATCATGCCGGTGCTGCGCGAACGCAACCTGATGTTCCTCGACTCGCGCACCCATGCGGACACGGTGGCCGAGACCGTCGCGCGCCAGACCGGCGTGGTGACCGGCGCCCGCCACGTGTTCCTCGACCACGTCGCGACCCACGAGGCCATCGACGCCGAGCTGACCCGCGCCGCCGAGCTCGCCCTCGAGCAGCCGACCATCGCCATCGGTCATCCCTCGGTCCCCCTCTACGAAATCCTCGAACGCCGCCTCCCCGAGCTGCACGCCCAGGGCATCGGCATCTATCCGCTCTCGCTTCTGCTCGAGCGCAGCGCCCAGTGATCCCCCAGAGCACGCGGCCCTGACGCTCCTCTCAGAACGCGAGCTGGAGCTGAAGTCTCACCTGGTTGGCCCCTGCGGCCCAGCTCTGCCGGTGGAACGACTGGGTCTGCACGTCGAAGACGTCCGAGCGCAGACGCATGTAGTCGGTCTGGAGCTTGAGGGAGTGACCCCCGATGTACCAGTTGAATCCGCCCCCCACCTCGTCGGCGTCGGGCAAGCTCGTCTGTCCGAGGCCGAACATCTGGCCCCATCGCGCGGTGATCTCCAGGGGCTGTCGCGGGATCAGAAACCCGGCCTGGACGTAGTACCCCAGCCCGCTTCGCGCCGGGATCCGGGGAGCGGGCACCTCCATGCCGAGCGGGTCGACGATCGTCGCGTCCCCGAAATCTCGCCGCCCGTCGCGAAACTGGAACTCGCTGGTGAGCGAGAGCCCCGCCACCTTGAGCATCACGTCGGCCTCGGCGTGATGGAAGTTTGCCGTCCCCCCGTCGACGAACCGCGAACCCAAGCTGCCGCGCTCCCGCTGCGCGCGGTCGTCGTAGGCGTACCCCAGCCCGATCGCCAGCGCCGGTCTGCGGTGTCGGCTCCAGTCCACCTCGTCGTAGTCCCAATTCTCCGCGGCGTTCCGGAACGGATGGATCTCGACGCGCGCCACGTAGGTGAAGCCCAAATCGCCGAGCCGATAGGCGTCCCGCCCTTCGCCGTTGTAGATGCCGAGCCGGTAGCGCAGCACCCCCACGCCGCCGAGGTCGTCCGAGCTGAGCATGATCCCCACGTCGCGATCGATGTTGAACTCGGCGGTCACCTGGGTGCGATCGGGCATCTGCAGGTCGCCCGAAGAGATCACGCGCTGCCGATTGAACGGCTTTTTCATCTGCCCCAAGGTGAGGGTCAAGTCGCGCAGATAATCGAAGCGGATCTCCCAGTTGCGAATGGGCGTGAAGGTCGGCCCCTCCTCGGTCCAGTCCATGTCGCGGGGCGCCACCGCGAGCTGCAGGTAGTACTTGTTGTGCACGTTGAACAGGTGCCCGATGAACTGAATGCGCGCGCGACGGACACCGAACACGTTCTGGACCTTCCGCGGCTCGGTGTCGTGTCGAAGCTCGTAACGCATCTGCGCGCGCAGTCGGAGCCTCAACGAGAACCGATCGTCGGCCGTCTGGAGCTCGACGCCGCGGCTCGGCGTCCAGCGTGCAGCGGTGATCGGGCTGGGCCGCATGCGTCGAAGCTCGGACGCGGGCACCCACGAAGGCGCTCCCGCGGCGGGCACGGGCCACCCGGCCTCCGCCGGCGTCCGGGGGGGGGCGACGGCATCGTCGGAGGGGGCGTCGGGCGGCGTCCGCGAGGGGGCGGCGACGGCGTCGTCGAAGGGGGCCTCGGCCGGCGTCTGCGAGGGAGGCGCGGCGTCGTCGGAGGGAGCGTCGGCCGGCGTCTGCGAGGGAGGCGCGGCGTCGTCGGAGGGAGCGTCGGTCGGCGTCCGCGAAGGCGCGTCCTCGGCATCGTCGTCCTCCGCCGGCTGCATCACCGGCGTGTCGCCTCGCGCGTCGGGCTGCGGAGCGCTCACGGCCACGGGAGTGGTCAGGTGGATCAAGAAGAGTGCGATTCTCATCGCGGTGAGTCCCCCGGGAGCGGGCTCACCCTAACGCCTCGACCGTGACATCCGCGTGACATGTCACGGCCCTTCCGTGGCGGCTCCTGTGCCGTTTGTAGCCGCTCTTGCAGCATCGCTGCAAGAGAGTCGGATCCTTCGCCTTCATCGGGCCAACGACGGCGGACGACGCTCGGCCCACGCCAGCTCGCGCTCGAGCTGCGCGGCGACCTGCAAGAGCAGGCCCTCTGCGCCGAACCGCGCCACGAGCTGAGCACCGATGGGCAGGCCGTCGTCGGTGAAGCACACGGGCACCGAGATCGCAGGGACCCCCGCAAGGTTGAACACCTCGGTGTTGGGCATCACCTCGAGCTGCTTGGCGGCCTCGGCCCGCAAGAGCTTCCACAAGGTCGCGGTCGGCAAGACGCGTCGCGCCACGGGCAGCGCCACCCGATCGACGGTCTTGGGCGCGAAGGTACCGATGGGTGGCGGTGGTCGGCAGGTGGTCGAGGTCAGCAGCAGATCGAAGCGTTCGAAGAACCGCGCGAGTTCGTGCTCGAGGCGTTCGGCCACCTCCATCGCCTCGACCAAATCGGCTGCGCTCAGCCGTCGTCCCAGCTCGGCGAGCAACATCGTGCCCGGTTCGAGCTCGGCTCGGGTGACCGGACGCCCCGCCGCCTGCTCGGCCCGGGCGACCTCTCGTGCTACGCTGGCCGCCACCGGCACCAGATACGCGCGCGTCAGCGCTTCGCGATCCCAGCGCGGCGACGCCACCTCGATCGCGTGCCCGAGCGAGGCGAGGCACTCTTTGGCCACCTCGATCGCGCGCAGGTTCTCCGGCGCGTTGTCGAGCCCCAAGATCGCCCCCTCGAATACCGCGACCCGCAGGCGCCCCGGCTCGCGCTCGATCTGTCGAACGTACGGCTCGTCGGGTGCGGGCAGGCTGAAGCGCGCTCCCGGCAGCGGACCCGCGATGACGTCGAGCAGCCCGGCGCTGTCGCGGACCGTTCGCGTCACCGCGTGCTCGACGACCTGTCCGGCCCATCCCGAGCCCCAGGCCGCGCGCAAGGGCGACCGACCCCGCGACGGCTTGAGACCGACCAGCCCACACGACGAGGCCGGGATCCGGATCGACCCGCCGCCGTCTCCGGCGTGGGCCGCGGGCACCATCCGCGCAGCGACGGCCGCCGCCGAGCCTCCGCTCGATCCCCCGGGGGTGCGCGAGAGATTCCACGGGTTGCGGGTCGGACCGAACAGCTCGGGCTCGGTCACGCCGACGATCCCCAGCTCGGGCGTGTTCGTCTTGCCCACGATCACCAACCCCGCCGCGAGATAGCGCCGCACGATCTCGGCGTCCGTGTCGGGCACCCACGAGGCGAGCAACCGACACCCCGCCGTCGTCGGAACCCCGTGGAGATCCGCGCCGAGATCCTTGAGCAGAAACGGGACCCCGCGAAACGGCCCGTCGGGGAGGCCGTCCTCGATCTGCCGGCGCGCACGCGCGTCGAGCCGACGGATCACCGCGTTGAGCGGCGGATTGCGGGCGTCGATGCGTTCGATCGTCGCCGCGAGCAGCTCGGTCGGCGACACCTCCTTGCGTCGCACCCATGCCGCCATTTCGGTCGCGTCGGCGTCGTCGAGCTCGGGGAGCTGCATGTCGCCTCCTTACCGTCCGCGGTGCGCGACCGTCCACGCGCGGTCGCGACGTCCGTCGGATCGCTCCTGCACCCCCCGGGGGACGCCCCTGCGGCGGCCGCTCCTTTCGGGGGCAACAGACCCCGATCGCGGTCGCCGGGCCCCGCGACTTCGGCCGCCCGAAACCTCCCGACTTCTCGCCTCGGCCAGCGTTCGGGCCCCCCGACCGGCTCGAAAACGCGCGTCGCCTCACCGGGGTGGCGTTCCCTGCGCAATGGCGCTGAACGGGGTTTCGCGGCCTCTGCCATGCGATCGGGTTGACACGACGTTCCGCCGATTCCTACCCTCGGGATCTTGATGCCCCTGCGCCTGATTATCGAGGATGACGAGGGCACCACGACGATCGTCCCGCTCGGCCCCGAGGCGATCACGATCGGTCGTCAACAGGGAAATACGATCCAGCTCACAGAGAAGAACGTCTCGCGTCGGCATGCTCGGCTCTACCCCGAGGCGGATCACTGGATCATCGAGGACCTCGGCAGCTACAACGGCGTCAAGGTCAATGGTCAGCCGGTCGAAGGCCGCGTCGTCCTGCGCGAGGGGGACGTGGTCCAGATCGGGGACTATCACCTCGCCCTCACCGAGGACGTCGACAAGCGGACGCTGAATTTCGACGCACCGTCGGAGCCGGCCAACGATCCGGGCGAGCCTCTGCTCGCCAGCTCGAGCACCGACCTGCCCCGGCTGAGCGCCGAAGAGCTGGCGCTTTTGCAGTCGGGGCCCCACGCCGCGCAGGGAGCCCCCGAGATGCTCGACTCGGGCCCCATGGCGGCCCAGGCCATGCCGGCGTATCCACCCCGGAAATCCGGGTCCGGCGTGCTGCTCGGCTTCGGCGTCGTGATCGTGGTCGCCGTGGCGGCGGGGCTGTTTTGGATGGTGAATCGAGACGGTGGCCGCGACGACGGCAAGGCCGCCACCACGACCACCCCGATGCAGGCGGCCGAGGCGAGCCCCCCGCCGACGCCCCGCAACGACGCGGTCCAGCCCCCCGTCGACGGCACACCCGATCCCGTTTCGAGCGGCAGCGAACCCGACCCCGAGCCCTTGCTGGCCGACGA
>CAZYSW010000461.1:0-5040 GCA_964650105.1 uncultured Nannocystaceae bacterium | reverse complement strand
CGAGCTGCTTCATGCCCAGCGAGATCCGGTTCTGCGAGACGTCGATGTCGAGGACCACCGCCTTGACCTCGTCGCCGATCTTGAGCACCTGCTTGGGGTTCTTGATCTGCCGGGTCCAGGACATCTCGGACACGTGCACGAGGCCCTCGATGCCCTCCTCCAGCTCCACGAACGCGCCGTAGTCCTTGATGCTGACCACCTTGCCCTGGACCACGGTGCCGGGAATGTACTTCTCTTCGGCGTTGATCCACGGATCGGGCGTGATCTGCTTGAGCCCCAGGCTCACGCGCTCCGAATCGGTGTTGAACTTGAGGACCTTGACCTGGACCTTGTCGCCGACCTGGAACAACTCCGAGGGATGGCTGACCCGGCCCCAGCTCATGTCCGTGATGTGCAGCAGGCCGTCGATGCCGCCGAGGTCGATGAAGGCGCCGTAGTCGGTCAGGTTCTTGACCACGCCCTCGACGATCTGGCCTTCCTGCAGCTTGTTGAGGGTCTCTTCCTTGAGCTCCGCACGTTCCGCCTCCAGCAGCACGCGCCGGCTCAGGACGATGTTTCCGCGCTTCTTGTTGAACTTGATGATGCGGAACTCGAACTCCTGATTGATGAAGCTGTCGAGGTTCCGAACCGGGCGCAGGTCGACCTGACTGCCGGGAAGGAAGGCCTTGACGCCGCCTTGCAGCATCACCGCGAGCCCACCCTTGACGCGAGCGGTGATGGTGCCTCGGACCAAGGAGTCCTGCTCCACGGCCTTCGAAATCTCGTCCCAGACCTTGCGTTTGCGCGCCTTCTCCTTGGAGAGGATGACCAGGCCGTTCTGATCCTCGGCGGTTTCGAGGAGCACTTCCACCTCGTCCCCGATGTTGACGTGGATCTCCTCGTTGCCCTCCTCGTCCTCCTCTCGGAACTCGCGCAGGGGCACCTGGCCCTCGGCCTTGAGGCCGACGTCGACGACGGCGTAGTCACCGATGATGTCCACGACGGTTCCCTTGACGATCGTGCCCTCGCGGACCTCGGGGGCTTCGTGGGTGGTCTGCTCGAACAGTTCGGCGAAGTTCTCGTCGCCGGCCGGGGCTGCGATCTGGCTGTTCATGACGGATAAAGAGATGAGATCGATTCGGGTGGCTGCACGGGGCGAGGATTCGATGCGCGCTCCCGTCCGCAGGGTCGGTTGTGGTCGGGCGCAGGCATCGCCTGGGCGCCCGTTTGAGGCCCGCGAAAGTAGGGTGTTTGGGGGCCCCGGTCAACCAGGAGAGGACTGGGGGGCATCGCCGAGGACGTGCTCGAGGATCCGGTCCACGACCGCATCGATCCCCAGCGCCGTGGTGTCCAGGGCCACCGCATCTTCGGCCTGGGCCAACGGTGCGGTGGCCCGCGACGCGTCCCGCAGATCGCGCTCCTCGATGTCGCGGATGACCGCTTCGAGGCCGGGTCGCTCGCCGTCCCCCACGGGGAGCTCCTCCAACCGACGCCGGGCGCGCTCCCGGATGTCGGCGGTGAGGAAGAACTTGTGCGGCGCGTGCGGGAACACCACCGTCCCCATGTCGCGCCCCTCCGCCACGCAACCTCGTGCGCCCAGGGCGCGCTGGATCCCCAGGAGCGCCGCCCGGACGCCCGGCAACGCCGAGACCTTCGAGGCGCCCTGCGAGATGTGGGGGGTGCGAATCTCGGTGGTCACGGGGGTTCCCTCGAAGGTGACCTCCTGCGGCACCCCCTCCTGTTCGGGGACGGGCCCGAACGCGATCGGGAAATCCTCGGCCAGGGCCACCAGCGCCGGTTCGTCGTCCCACGAGATTCCTCGGCGGTCGGCCACCAGCGCGAGTGTTCGATAGATCGCACCGGTGTCGAGCAGCGGGAGCCCGAGGCGCCGCGCCAGGCGGCGTGCGACCGTGGTCTTGCCCGCGCCCGCCGGACCATCGATCACGATGAGCAACGGTTGCCCGCTCGACGACCCCTTCGGTGACGACACGTCAGGGATGATGCCAGCTTCATACGATGGTCTCCACCCGCTTGCCGGGCCCACCGCTTTGGTGGCAGCGTGAGGCCATGCGGAGAACGCCACCCTGCGACCGACCTCGTGACCTCGGTCTTGTCGTCGTTCTCGTCGCGGGCGGGTTCGGAGCCGGCTGCGTCACCGTGACGCCGGCGCAACGACAGTATCTCAGCAAGCCCGAGATGACGCCGGCGACCGACGCCGAAGAAGAAGTGTTCCACACCCACGTCGAGGCCGCCCGCGAGGGCAGCATGGGCGGACACGGAGCGGCCGGTGGCGGCTGCGGTTGCGGATGAACGACCGGTCGACTCCATCCCCTGCGGGCGCGCGCCGGCTCTTGCGATCCCTTCGGTGGTGCCTCTTGGCGCTCCTGGTGGCGGTCGTGACATGGCCCGCGCTCGCCCACGCCGAGGACCGCGTGACCATCCGCGGCAACTACTATCGCGAGCGTTCGACCCGCGTGCTTCAACCCACCGTCCACGTGACGGTCGACGCACCGGACGAACGCCTGACCCTGGGCGCCGCCTACGTCCTCGACGCGATCAGCTCCGCCTCGATCGCCACCGGCACCCAGGCGGTGACCGGTGGCGACAACGTGTTCACCGAGATCCGTCACGAAGCCATGGGTACCGTGGGGTCGAAACTGGGCAACTGGTCGCTCGGCGGTTTCTTCCGCTACTCCACCGAGACCGACTACATCTCCCGCAGCGTCGGCGCGTCGGTGAGCCGCGACTTCCTGCAGCGCTCGCTCAACCTCTCGTTGGCCTATGCCTACAACTTCGACCGCGTCTTCGAGATCATCGATTCTACGGGGCGCCGCGCGCCGTGGTGCGGCGGCTCGGAGGTCGGGACGTGTCGAGGCGAGGGGCACGGGTTGGGCACCAACCTCCTGCAGGTTCACTACCTGTCGGTCGGATACGCGCACGCCCTCCACAAGACGCTCTTGCTGCTCTTGGGAGCCGAGGGTGCATTCGCTCGGGGACCGCAGGACAACCCCTACCGCGAAGAGCTCCTCCCGGGCATCGCTGCGGAGACGCATCCCCTGATCCGCAATCGCCTGGCGCTGTCGAGCGAGCTGCGGTGGTACGTCCCCGAGGGGCGAACCACGTTCGAGCCGCAGTATCGGTTCTACGTGGACGACTGGGGCGTGCAAGGCCACAGCATCGACGGGCGCATCCATTTTCGCCTGACCGACCACCTGCGCGCGCGCGTCCGCTATCGCTTCTACATCCAGTCGGAGGCGTTCTTTTGGCGCGACGACATGATGTACTCCGACCTGGACATCCGCTGCACGCGGCAGGCTCCGGACGCCTGTGCGTCGGCGGATCCCAAGCTCGATGATTGGCACTCCCACACGCCGGGGATTCAGCTAACCTATGAGCTCGATCGCCTGGCGCGCTTCAAGGGCCTGACCTGGCTGGAGGGCGCCTGGATCCAGGCCACCTACAACCATGTCTTCCAGACCAATCGCTACGGCCCCGCCCGACTCGGAAGCCTGGCGTTCTCGATGGCGTTTTGACGCCCGCGCCGCGTCGGTCGGCGGCGTGCTCGGACTTCTGCTCGCCTGTGGACGCCCGACCGACCGCGGCGGTGAGGCACTCGGCGTGGTGGGGGACGAGGTGCTCGACGCTACGGTGGTTCGCATGGTGGCCGAACGCGACGGGCTCACCGACGCGCAGGCGCGAGAACGCGTGGCCGATACCCTGCGGCTGGTCGCCGCGGCCCGCGACGAGGCCGCCCGCCAGGGCGCCGACCCGGCGGAGCTGGTCAGCGAGACGCGGCGAGCCCATCTCCTTCGCGCCGCCCGGGCCCGGCTGTGGTTGCAGACCGAGTTCGAGCCCAAGCATCGCGCCTCCGACATTCCCCGCGACACGCCCGCCCTGCTGCAGGCGCGCGCGAGCCCACACCACGTTCGCCCCCGACTGCATCGGATCTGTCAGCTCCTCGCCGTCCTCGACGGCGACGACCGCGAGGAGAACCTGGCGCGGGCCCAGGACCCGGCCTGGCGTGCCCGTGCCCGCCCCGTCTTCGAGCGCGCGGTGGCCCGGGCCCAGCGCTACGTGCCCGACGACGATCCGCAGGCGTGCGACCTCCTCGGCAAGCTCCTCTCCTTCGACGCGTCGCACGTCGACGACGTGCGCCTTCGCATCGAGACCGGTGCGTTCGACCTCGATGCGTGCGCGCGCGAGGATCCCGACGGAACCTGCGTCGAGCCGCGGTGGGATCGCGACTGGACCGAGGCCGTGGGCAAGGCCTCCGGTCCGGGCTTTCTGCCCCCGTTCACCACGCAGTTCGGCTTTCACCTGGTGTACGTCGTCGAGATCCTCGAGCCCCGCGACGCCGACGATCCCGAGGTGGAGGCCACCATCGTGGACGCCGTGCTGCCCGCGTGGCGGCGTGAGCGGCTGGCGGAGATCCTCGCGACCCTCCGACAGAAGCGCTCCGTCCGTGTTGCTCGGGAGCCGTGATGGGAGATCGATTTCCGTGGACCAGCAGGCGAGGATCAGAAGCGCGCTCGACACCGAGTTCGGCGTCGTGCTCGCCGACCTCGTCACGCAGGTCCCCGGTGCGTTGGCGGCCGTGCTCAGCGACCGCATGGGAGATCCGATCGACTTCGCGCACGATCCCGGGCGGATCTCCGCCCTCGACGTTCAGCTCGTGGGCGCGCAACTGTGCCTGCCACTGTTGCGTTTGCACCACACCGCGGAGGCGCGCCGCCTGCGGCGGCCGGCCGTGGTGGTGGAAGCCCGCAAGAACGCGCTGGTCGCCGCGATCGTGGCCGAAGAGTACGTGCTGGCGTTCGTCCTCACCCGACCCGCCAACCTGGCGATCGCGATGATCGCCTTCGCGTCGAGCCGAGAGACGCTCGATGGCCTCTTGCGTTGACCGCTGCACGATCCCCGGCCGTGACGGGCGTCGGGGCCCGAGTCGCCCGCGAGCGGCCGGCCGATCCCGTCCGTGACGGATATCGTGCGCACGATTCCGTGCACCCGGCGGGCTTCGCCCACCCCTCGATGGGGGGTGACGGCCGCCTCGACGGCACGAGG
>CAZYSW010000460.1:0-5059 GCA_964650105.1 uncultured Nannocystaceae bacterium | reverse complement strand
CCGGTGCCGAGCAAGCTGTTACTGAAAGAGAAAACGGAAACAGGCTCGGAGGCATGTGCGATCAGGGTGCGCGCCTTCGCGTCGACCAGGCCCAGCCCGCAGCCGAACGCACCGGACTGATCCACCGCGAACCACGCCCGATCCTCCTGGTCGACCATGACGCCGCGCATCGATCCGTTGCCGGTGCTCACGAACTGCCACGTCTGGGTCGCGACGTCGAACACCGCCGCTGCCCCTGCGCTCGCGACCCACGGATTGCCGTACTGGTCGAGCGACATCCCGTACGCCCACTGCGTATCCTGAGACGGCTTGGGCATGTCGAATCGATCGACGACGAGTGAGTCGCCGTCGATGCGAATGAGGGGGCCGAGCTGCCAGCCGATGACCCAGAAATCGCCCTCCTTGTTGACCGCGCCGCCGTAGGGCCCGTAGCTCAGATTCGCGGGGCTGAAGCCCGGAACGTCCACCTGATCGAGCGTGGCACCCGTGGCGCCGTCCAGCCGCAGGAACTTGCCGGTGTTCGCTGCGTAGTCGTACCACCCGACCCACAGGCGTGGATTGGGGGACGCGCAGCCGTTGTTCTGCACCGAGCCCTCCCACGCAGTGGGGCGTGGCCCGTGCTGGTAGACGTCGGACGGAATCGGCACGTTCCACAGCACGCACTCGTCTTCGCCCCACGGGAGCACCAGCCCCGGACCGTTGGACGTGTCGATGACGCCGTTGCCGTTGAGGTCGACGCAGTCTTCCTCGCGCGCCGCGATCTTCGTGACCCCGCCCGAGCCACCGAGCTGCGAGCCGCGATTGGACACCGCCACGTCGCCGTAGAGGTTCACGGAGGTGCGCGAGGGCTCGGCCTGGGACGCGGGACCGGTCGCGTACCGCCCCACCTCGACGCCGGTCATGGTGTCGATCTTGGAGACGGTGCCCTGGGGAGAGTTCGCGATCCAGATATAGCTGAACTCGACCTCTCCGCCGTTTCCGCCACCCATGCCACCGCAGTCGCCCGCATTGCCGGCGCCGTCGGTGGGAGGGGCGGTGTCGAGCTTGGGGCCGCTGTCGTCGTCGTCGTCCTCGATGCCCGTGTCCCCGGTGCCCATCGAATCCGAGACGCCGACGGTGATGCCGGTTTCCAGCGTGGCGCTGCCATCCGACGAGGGCCGGTTGTCCTTCCCACAAGCGCCGAGCGCCATCCACGTGCCCGCCAGCAGGGCGATCCAGCTCCTATTCATCGATCGACTCCCCCTATGCGATCACCCTGCCACGCCGAGCCCATCGGTGTCGAGCGGTGTCGCACCCGGGGAATCCCTGGTGTCCGAACGCGGATCTGCACGGGCCCCCCGGGCGTGTCGTGAAAGGTGCGCGTCTTCTCTTCGGTGGCGCAACGACCTACGCTGCGAAAATTCGTACCGCGGCCCCGTCCCTCGGAGACGGCGGCAGGGGTGGCCTGCTGCGCTAAGGTCCACGCGCGTGGATCTCCCGTCCACATCGCCGCTCGATCTGCGGCTCGGCCTACGCAAGCTCGGATTCGAGGCTTTCCGGCCCGGGCAGCGAGAGGCGATCGAGGTCCTTCTCGACGCCGGTGCCCTGCTGCTCGTGGCGCCGACCGGCGGGGGAAAGAGCCTGACCTATCAGCTCCCCGCGACTTTGCTGGGAGGGACCACGGTGGTCGTCTCCCCGCTGGTCGCCCTCATGCAGGACCAAGTGCAGGCGCTGCAGCACCGGGGCGTGAACGCCACCTACCTGGCGGCGACCCTCAGCCCCGACGAGATGCGGCGCCGCATGGCGGAGGTCGGCTCGGGGCGGCACACGCTGGTCTACGTCGCCCCCGAGCGGTTGGCCTTTCCGGGGTTTCGCGGCCTGCTCGAGCGGCTCGACATCCCGCTGGTCGCCGTGGACGAGGCGCACTGCATCAGCGAGTGGGGCCACGACTTCCGCCCCGAATACCTGCAGATCGGCACCTGGCTGCGCGACCTATCGCCTCCGCGGGTCCTGGCCTGCACGGCCACCGCCACGCCGGTCGTGCGCGACGAGATCATCGCTCGCCTCGGGTTGCCCCCCGACACCCCGCAGGTGGTGCGAGGCTTCGCGCGCCCCAACCTCGCCTTGCGCGTGCGTGAGATCGAGCGTCCGACGCATCGCGCCCGCGCCGTGGACGAGCAGCTCGCAGCGGCGCTCGGCGATCCCGGCCATCCTCGGGGGACGGCGATCGTGTATGCGCCCACGCGCAAGGCCGCCGAGGAAGAGGCGGCCCGCCTCGCCACACGAGACTGGCGCGCGGCGGCCTATCACGCCGGCATGACCGGCAACGACCGCGACGCGGTCCAGCGACGATTCACCCACGGCAAGCTCGACGTCGTCGTGGCGACCAACGCGTTCGGCATGGGCATCGATCGGGCCGACGTACGGGCGGTGATTCATCTGGCTCCGCCGGGATCCATCGAGGCGTACTACCAGGAGGTGGGCCGCGCCGGCCGCGACGGCGCGCCGGCGTTCGGGTTGCTCATCGTACCGCCCGGTGCGATGGCGTTGCGTCGTCGCCTGATCGAGCGCAACGCCGAGGGTGCATCCGTCGATCCCGCGGTCGTCGAGCACAAGTGGAATCTGTTTCTCGAGCTCATGCGATGGAGCGAGGGTGGGAGCTGCCGCCACGACGCCATCTTGCGTTACTTCGGCGACGAGGCCGAGACGCTCGCGGGCTGTGGCCGATGCGACGTGTGCGAGTCGCTGTCGGACGGGAACGAAGGCGATGCCCAGGCCGTGGAGGAAACCGTCCGCAAGGCCCTGTCCGCGGTCGCCCGCGTTCACGGCCGATTCGGGTTCTCGGCGGCGGTCAAGCTGCTGCGCGGCATGGACGATCCGCGGTTGCAGCAAGCCGGCCTCACGCGCGTGCGCACTTTCGGCGTGCTCGCGGATCGTTCGGAGGAATGGCTCGGCAGGCTCTTGCGCCGATGCATGACCGCCGGTTGGATCGACGTCACCACCGATCGACACCCCGTGGTCTTCTTGACCGAGTCCGGCAAGGCAGTGATGACGGGTGCGCGGCCGGCACGCTTGCTGCTGCCGCCCACGGGCGAGCGGTCTGCCGACCCGAAGGACCCTCGTCGGTCGCAGCGCGAAGCGGTCCGCGGCGGCGAGGACCTCGACGAGGCCGCCGCGCGCGTCTTCGAGATCCTGCGAGGCCACCGGCTGGAGTGGGCGCGGGCCGAAGGCGTACCCCCCTACGTGGTGGCCAGCGACCGCACGTTGCGGGACATCGCCCTCTTGCGCCCGCGCACGCTCGACGAGCTCGCCATGGCACACGGCATCGGCCCGGCCAAGCTCGAGCGATGGGGCGAGCGCCTGCTCCGTGCGGTCCGGGCCGCGACCACCGCGAGCGCGTAGCCCGGACGTGTCGAGGCACGCGGTGTCGTCGATCCCCTGCTAGCCTGTCGGCCAGGTGAGCGTTCCTTCGGTTTCCGCGCGCGTCGGCACCAGCGGCTACAGCTATGCCTTCTGGAGGGGGAGCTTCTATCCCGAGGACCTCCGAGACGAGGACATGCTGGCCTTTTATGCCACGCGCTTCGACACGGTGGAGATCAACAACACGTTTTACCGCATGCCCAAGCGCGACGTGGTGCGCCGGTGGGCCGAGGCCGTCCCCGAGGGCTTCCGGTTCGTGATCAAGGCCTCGCGGCGGATCACGCACCAGGCTCGACTGCGCGACTGCAAGGACAACCTCGACTACCTCGCTTCGGTGCTCGAGCCGCTGGAGGACAAGCTCGGGCCGGTCTTGTTCCAGTGCCCGCCGCATCTCCGCAAGGATCTGGAGCGATTGCAGGGCTTCGTGGACGTCCTGCCCGGCTCGATGCAGGCCGTGCTCGAGTTCCGACATCCGTCGTGGTTCGACGAGGACGTGTACGCGCTGCTCGATCGCGCCGGTGTGGTGTTGTGCACCGCGGACTACGCCGAAGAAGGCGAGGAGGAGCAGGCATGCGTGTTCCGTCCCGGCGACCGGGGCTACTTGCGCTTGCGCGGTGAAGCGTACGACGAGGCGTCCCTGGCGAGGTGGGCCCAGAAGATCGCGACGCATTGGAAGACCGCGTACGTGTTCTTCAAGCACGAGGAAACGGCGCCGATGCTCGCTTCTCGGCTGGCGACCATGCTCGCTTCGTGACCGTTCACGGCGGCCGGTGTTCGCACGGGTCGGCCGCGACGCGATCACCATCCGACCGTACGTCCCGACGGGTCGTGCGCCCGGCGATCGTAAGAACCGTGACCGAACCCCCCACTGGCGATTGCGTTAATCGAGCCACGGGTCAGCTTGGTGGGGTCGGTCCGGGGCCGGCGTGCAGATGGAGGGCATGGTTGCAGGTAGCCCCGACGAGGCGGGGTCGGCCGCGTCGAGGCGGAGCTCGGCGAGCATCCTTTCGGGCGACCGTCGTTCGTCCGCATCGCACGGACCCCAGGACCCCGCGCACGCGCTGCCCGAGCGTCTGGCCGGCCTGTGGGCGGTCGTTCGCGCCTCGCCGCAGCCGATGCTCTTGTGGTGGGGACCCGATCTGGCACAGTTCCACAACGACGCCTGGGAGGCGCTCGTCGGCGCGGCCGGCGGGCACGAGCCGGTGCACGCGCGCAAGACCTGGGCCCATGGATGGCACCTGCTGGAGCAGGCGATCGACGAGGTGCGATCGGGTCGGTCGGTCCGTACGCGGGAGATCCTGTGGTGTGCCCACGAGGGAGAACATCGCCGGGAGATGTTCTCGACCCTGTCGCTGTCGCCGATCCGGGTCGATCCCGACGAAGAGGTCGCGGTGCTGGCGATCTGCACCGACGTCACCGAGTGCAAGCTGCACCAGCGGCGTGCCAGGATGCTGCGCCGCCTGTCGAGGCTGGGCTGCGCGTCCACGCGGGATGCCGCGTGGTCCGAGGCGCTCCACGTCCTCGGCTCGGACACCTACGACATCCCCTTCGCCCTGGTCTATCGCATCGAACGCGAGGAACGGCACGCTCGCCTGGTCGCCACCACGGGGATCGAGCCGGGCTCGAGGGCTGCACCGCGATGGCTCTCGTTCGACGAGAC
>CAZYSW010000459.1:0-5064 GCA_964650105.1 uncultured Nannocystaceae bacterium | reverse complement strand
CGCCCGCGCCTTCGAAGCCCCGCGCGCCCGGTGAGGCACCGGCATCGCCCGAGGGTGGGGGCGGTCCGGCGAACGCCCCGAGCCCAGAGGAGGCACCGTCCGAGGGTGGGGGCGGTCCGGCGAACGCCCCGAGCCCGGAGGAGGCACCGTCCGAGGCCGGCGAAACGGGCTCCGGCGGCTCGAAACAGCCGACCGGCGCGAACGAGCAGGCATCGCCGCCCGAGTCGTTACCCTGAAGTCATGGACTCTCAGACCAAGCACCACCTCACCCTCGGTCGCGAGTTGTACAACGGCGGCGACTACGAGAAGGCGCGGCCCCACCTCGAGGCGGTGCTGGAGGTGCACGAGGATTTCGCCGACGTCCACAACATGCTCGGGGTGGTTCACTACGAGTCTGGTCGAACCGACAAGGCACGGGCCGCCTTCGAGCGGGCGTTGGAGATCAACCCGCGCTACACCGAAGCGGCCTTGAACCTGTCGGTCTGTTACAACGAGCTGGGCCGCTACGAGGAGGCCAAGCAGATCTACGATCAGGTGCAGTCGTCGCCCGACGGCGGGGGCCTGGACACGCTCGACCACTTCGTCCGGGGGAAGATCGCCAACATGCACCGCGACGTGGGCGACGCCTACGTGACCGTCGGTCTGCTCGATCACGCGGTCAACGAGTACCGCAAGGCACTGCGGGTCTGTCCGACGTTCGTGGACATCCGGACCAAGCTGGCGACGACCTTGCGCGATCAGGGCAAGCTCGAACAATCGATCGACGAGCTGGTGGCGATCCGCGAGTCCGCGCCCGACTATCTTCCGGCGCGGATCCACCTGGGTGTGACCTTGTGGCGCGCGGGTCGGATCGCCGAGGCGCGCAAGGAGTGGCAGCACGTGCTGGAGAAGAACCCGGCCAACCGCAGTTGTCGCGTCTATCTCAAGATGACGCAGGACGACGCGACCGAGCCGTCATGATTGCTCGATGGCGGCAGGAAATCCTGACGCCCACGCCTCTGACGGCCGACCTGCCGGGGTGCGGGGGGCGTCTGCGGTGTCGGCCCGAGGATTTCGAGGTTCGCGAGATTCCCAGCTACGCACCCGACGGGCGCGATGGTCACTTGCTCGTCCGCCTGCACAAGCGGCAGATGGCGACACACGATGCGGTCGCGGAGGTCGCCCGTCAGATCGGTGTCTCGCCGCGCGAGATCGGCGTGGCGGGTCGGAAGGACCGGGACGCCGTCACCGAGCAGTGGATCAGCGTCCCGGCCCACGCCGCGGACGCGTTGCGACGCTTTGCCCACCCGCAGATCCGACTGGGACCGGCCGAGCCGCACGGCCACAAGCTTCGGATGGGACACCTGCGGGGCAATCGCTTTCGCATCGTGATCCGGGCGCTCGAGGTGCCGATCCCTCGGGCGATCGAGCGCGTCCACGCCAAGGTCGGGCGCATCGCACACGCCGGGGGGCTGTTCAACGTGTACGGGCCCCAGCGCTTCGGCAAGGAGGGGGCGATGCTCGAGCGCGGGCTCGCGGCCATCGCAGCGGGGCGCGGCGGACCGCGGGGAAACATGACCGTCGCGGCCGGGCAATCGGCGCTGTTCAACCTATGGGTCGCCATGCGCCGCGACGCGGGCCTCGACGCGCGCGTGCTCCTCGGCGACGTCCTGGTCAAGACGGACACCGGCGGGATGTTCTCCAGCGAGGATCCCGAGACCGATCAGGCGCGGTTGGACGCGGGTGAGGTCGCGATTACGGGCCCCGTCTTCGGCAGTCGCATGCGGGCGCCGCCCGCCGGAACGCCGGCGGCCCGGCTCGAGCTCGAGGCGTTGCACGAGGCCGGCATCGCATCGAGGGCCCTCGCCGCGCTCGGGCGACGGGCGCAGGGCAGTCGACGACGGCTCCGCGTCCTGCCGGACGTCGTGGAGGTGGAACCCGCGGCCGGGGATCCGGACGCCGACCTGGAGCCGGGCATCGTGGTGTCCTTCGCCTTGCCCGCGGGCAGCTACGCCACCACGCTGTGCGCGGAGTTGATGGACGGTCTCCATCGGCCCGGCGTGTGAGCGAGCCGGCGGCATCGGCGGCCCGGCCCCCCTGTGAGCCGCCTGCCGTCCATCCTGTCGGGGGCTCGCCAACCGGCCGCTCCGCGGGCGCACCGGGGCGGTCGTGCCCGATCGCGGTCCACTGCTGGCTCCACCGCGTCGTTTCGGCTAACTTTCGCGCGCCGGATGAACCTCACCGAACGATTCCTGCAGTTTGCGCTGGTCGGTGCCGAGTGGGTGTTGTGGCTCCTGGTAGCGCTCAGCATCTTCAGCGTGTACGTCATGATCGAGCGCTGGATGTTCTTCCGCGCCGTCTCCCGGAGCGATTCGACCCTGCGCCGGGGCCTGCTGACCGCGATCGCCGATGGCGACGTGGCTGCAGCCCGCAAGCTGGTGCGCGATGCCCCGGGTCCGGGGGCCCGGATCGTCAAGGAGATGCTCACGCAGGTCGATCGCGGCCCGGCGGCGATGGAAGCCATGATGTCGGGGGTTCGCGCCGAGGAGAAGCTCCGACTGGAGCGCAACCTGAGCTATCTCGGGACGCTGGGGGCCAACGCACCGTTCATCGGTCTGTTCGGAACCGTGTTGGGCATCATCCGAGCCTTCAAGGATCTCGCCGAGTCCGGGCTCAAACCCGGTGGTGAGCAGAGCGCGGCGGTCATGGCCGGGATTTCGGAGGCCCTGGTCGCCACCGCCGTGGGCCTGCTGGTCGCGATCCCGGCGGTGGTCGCCTACAACCTGTTTCAGCGACGGGTCAAGCGGGGGCTCGGCGAAGCGGATGGCCTCGCCCAGAACGTCCTCGCGCTCCTCAGCAACGGGTCCACCGACGGTGACCGAGAAGCGGAGGCTTGAGTGGGCGCGGCGCAAACCGACGACGACGAGGAGATCACCGCGATCAACGTCACGCCCTTGGTCGACATCACCCTCGTTCTGCTCATCATCTTCATGGTGACCACGAGCGTGATCGCCAACCAAGAGGGCATCGGGATCAACAAGCCCGAAGCCAGCACGGGGCAGAAGATCGAGGGCTCTCACATCATGCTCGAGTGCCGCAGCGACGGATCGATCATGGTGGGGGGCGAGCCCAAGACGACCGACACGGAGATCATGGAGGCGATCACCGACAGGCTGGTGGAGAATCGCGAGCTTCAGGGGATCGTGCAGTGCGACGAGGAGGTGCAGGTCGGGACGATGGTCCACCTCATCGATCTGCTGAGGGAGGCGGGCGTCAAGAAGTACGCCATCGCCACCAAGAAGCCGTCGAAGGCACCCGCAGGGAGCTGACGCGACGATGCGCCCCGGAGGCGTCGTGCTCGAGCCGGGGATCAGGCTCCTCGCCTCGATCGCCCTTCACCTGCTCGCGCTGTGGCTGATCTCGTTCATCGACGTCGAGGTCGTGCCCACGTTCGAGCTGGTGGAGTTCGAAGTGGCCGAGCTTCCCCCCGAGCCCGAGCCCCGGCCCGAACCCGAACCCGAACCGGAGCCAGAACCCGAGCCCGAACCCGAGCCCGAGCCGCTCCCGGAGAAGCCGCCCGAACCGCCGAAGGCCAGGCCCGAGCCCAAGAGCAAGCCGCGACCCGCCCCCGAACCGCGACCCGAGCCGCCCTCCAACGAAGAGCCCAAGTCCGCGCCGCCCATCGGCCCCATCGATCTTCCGCCCGACAAGACCATCGGGGGCTCGCCCGTGAAGGTGGACCCGGGCGGGCGTCCCGACGGCCGCGACGGGGGCACGCCCGGGGGGACTCCCGGAGGGGCGCCGGGCGGCACGGGTCGCGCCACGAGCGGGGGCGGCGGGGGCACGGGCAAGGCGGACACCTGGGCCCCGACGGGCGACCTGTACATCGCGCAGCAGCCCCGCGTCGTCCGCGTCCCCGAGCTGCACTGTCCGGCGGTGCGCGAGCTCGGGATCTCGGGGACGGTCGTGCTGGAGGTGCAGGTTCGCCGCGACGGCAGCGTCCGGCGGGTCAAGACCAAGAAGGGCATCGGCAACGGCTGCGACGACGTCGCCGAGAAGGCGCTGCGCCAGGCGAAATTCAGCCCCGCCGTCGACACGAAGGGCGACCCGACGGACTACGTCCTGCGCTACGAGTACGTCTTCGAGTTGGGCGGTTGACGGCCCCGCCCCGGCCCACGTGAGCGCGGCGAGCCGCGAGGATGGCGGTGTGCAGCGTGGTGCCCTACCATGGCGGCCGCGCCATGGCCTTCGCACCGGCTGCGCTTCTCTCCTCGCTGGGTGCCGTGCTCGTGGCGATCGCGACGTCGCCGAGCACACCGACGCCCGCACGCGACGGGGCTGAAGCCGGGACCGGAGCGGATGCGAGTGCCGAAGCCGAGCCGGGGGTACCCGAGGACTTCGTGGCGCCGCAGGTGCAAAACGAGATCACGATTCGGTATCCCGACGCGCTCGCCGAGCGCGAGGTGCCTCCGCAGGGGACCGTCGTCGTCAGGCTCGTCGTGGGGGTCGACGGGGTGCCGCACTCGTTGGAGATCGAGCAGGGCGTCGATCCGGAGATCGATGCACTGGTGCTCGAGGCCGTGGCGCAGCTTCGCTATACGCCGGCCACGTTGCGCGGCGAGCCCGTCGAGGTGCGGCTGCACGTCCCCGTCGAAGTTCGGGCGCCCGCGCGGACGCCCGCGACCGAGCCCGCCGGGCCGGCACCCGACGTCGAGGCCTCGGCGCCTTCGGACGACGCGCCCGACGACGCCTCCGGTCCGGTTCGAATCTCGGGGCAGATCGTCGAAGCGGGTCAGCGCACGCCGATCGGGGGAGCGACGGTGGTGGCCGTTCCCGCGCCCGACGATGCCAGCGTCGGGGTCGTCAAGCAGCGGGACTACCGACCCGAGGAAGAGCCCGCCGGGCAGCTCCAGACCTACGCCGACGGCGACGGCCGCTTCGCGCTGCGCGACGTGCCGCCGGGCAAGGTGCGGATCGTGGTGCTCGCCCCCGGGCAGGAGCGCCTGGAGAGCATCGAGTCGCTGCCCCCCGACCAGACGCTGGCCGTTCGGTACTTCCTCACCCGCGAGCCGGACAACCCCTATC
>CAZYSW010000458.1:0-5102 GCA_964650105.1 uncultured Nannocystaceae bacterium | reverse complement strand
CTCCCCGCCCTCGTCGCCGTCGCGGCGAGTGGCGTGGTGCTCGGTGCGGTCTACCTGCTGTTCTTGTTCCAGCGCCTGATGTTCGGCCCGATCACCAATCCGAAGAACGAGGGCCTCGCCGACCTCTCGCTGCGCGAGAAGCTGGTCTACCTCCCCGTCATCGGGCTCATCATCTTCATGGGCGTGTATCCCAAACCGTTCCTGGAGCGCATCGATCCGACCTCGCAGGAGATGGTCGCGGCGTTCAACCTCAAGCGCTGTGCTTCCATCAAGCACGCGCTGGGGGAGCAACCGGTGCTTCTGGAGACTCTGGTCGACGCGTGCGAGAACCCCATGGCGGTCATCCGCTCCACCTACGACGATCGGCAGGGTGTCGAGCCCCTGCCGCCCCCCGAAGCGGCGAAGCCAGCGGACGGTGGACAGGCGCAACCCGCCGAAGCGGTCGGTGACGACGCGGAAAGGAAGGCGCAGTGATGGCACCCGTCCCGTCCGCTGCCGAGGTCGTCGACACCAGCGGCGTGCTCGAGGACCTGATCCACCTGGCGCCCATGGTGATCGTCGCCGTGTGGGCGCTCTTGCAACTGGTCGCCGATGCGTTCGCCGGTCCGGGCAAGCGTGCCTTCCAGCGGAGACTGGCGCTGGTGGGCGTGGTGCTGGCCGCGGCCGCCGGCCTGGCCCAGTCCGGTGACTGGCAGTACGACGCCGGCGTCCCGGTCTTCTCGGGATTTTTGGTGGTCGACCACTTCTCGATCCTGCTCGACCTGTCGATCCTGGCGGTCGTGGCGGCGGTGCTGGCCTTCTCGGGCGACTACAGCCGGGGACACCGCTTCGAGTACGGCGAGCAGGAGACGCTCGTCCTCATCGCCGCGTTCGGGATGATGATGTTGGCCCACTCGGCCGACCTGCTCTCGCTGTTTTTGGGCATCGAGACCATGAGCATCTCGATCTACGTGCTCGTGGGTGCCCGTTGGAACTCGCGGCAATCCTCCGAGGCGGCGCTCAAGTACTTCCTGATGGGCGCCTTCGCCTCGGGCTTGTTGCTCATGGGCATCGCGCTCCTTTACGGAGCACTGGGCACGACGAAGTTCACGGAGATGGGGCCGGCCATCACCCGGGTCTTCACGATGTGGGGAGGAGCGCAGCAGCCGTACCTCGAGATCGTGATGAACCCGGAGGGCATCCCCGCCGGTGTCGTCAAGCAGGCGAACGACAAGATCGTCACGGGTATGGCGCCGGCGGCTCTCTTCTTGCCGGGCGTGTTTCTGGTGCTCAGCGGCTTTTTGTTCAAGGTGAGCGCGGTGCCCTTCCACATGTGGACACCGGACGCCTACGACGGAGCGCCCACCCCCGTCACCGCCTACATGGCGACGGGTGTCAAGATCGGTGCGGTCGCCGCGATGCTCAAGCTGATGGTCGCGGTGTTCTCGACCCAGCGCCTGGTGACGGCCCCCTACGGCTGGACCTCCGCGGTGGCGTTGGTGGCCTTCTTGTCGATGACGCTCGGGAACTTCGCGGCCGTACGGCAGACGAACATCAAGCGTCTGCTCGCGTACAGCTCGATCGCGCACGTGGGCTACATCCTGGTCGGCGTCGTCGCGGCGGCGAATTTCTACGGCCACGCCTACGGTGGGAGCGTGTTCAAGGCCGCCGATCGGGTAGTCTGGTCGCGCGCCACCGGCGACATGGCGGTGGCCGCCGTCATCTATTACGTCCTCACCTATGCCGTCGCCACGGCGGGGGCGTTCGCCTGCGTCGCGTGGTTCGGCCGGAACAAGCGAGAGGGCATCGCGACCCACGAGTGGTCGGGCCTCGCGCAGCGCCACCCGGCGATGGCGCTCGGCATGGCGGTGTGCCTCGTCTCCCTGATGGGGATCCCCCCGGCCGCTGGCTTCTTCGGCAAGCTCTTCGTGTTCCGGGCCGCGTTCGAGAACGACAACTTGGTGCTGCGCTTCTTGGTGGTCGCCGCTCTGCTGAACTCGGTGGTCGGCGCCTACTACTACCTGCGCATCATCGTCGCCATGTACTTCCGGCCCCCGCCCGAGCGGGAGATCGAGCCGCTCGGAGGCTACGGGGCCCGCGTGGTCGTGGCCGCGGGTGCGGTCGCCTCGTTGGCGCTGGGGGTCTTCGCCGATGCTGCGATGCGGCGGGCGGAACTGGCCGCCGCGGGGTTCGTGTACCCGGCCGGCACCGAGGCCCGGGCCGAGTGGGTCGATCGCCTGCGTGCGCGGTGGGAAGCCGAGGAGGCCGAGGCCGCCCTGGAAGACACCGCGGAGGCCGAGGGCACCCCCGGGGAAGGGGGGGCCGCCGGCCAGGCCGAGTCGCCCGCGGAGGGCGGCGGGGACGAGCCGCAGGGCGACGGCGGAGCGAAGCCTGACGAGGGTCCCGGCGATCAGCCCTGAACGACGGCGAATCACCCCTGCATCGGCCCCTCGCGTTTGTCGTCACGTCTGGGGCGCGACCGGGATAACATGCGCACGCATGGTTGTGCGTGCGCGACTCGAGAGGCTCGTCCTGGCGGGTGCCCTTGCCGGGATCGGTGGCTGCGGCGACGACTCGACCGGAGCCCCGGACATGCACGAGTCCTCGGGGGGAGAAGACGAGTACGAACGCGCATCGCTGGAGCTCTACGAGCCGCGGGCCGGTTCTCTGCACGTGGTCGGAACGCCGGTGCAGCTCTTGGCGGAGGTTCTCGACGCCGACGGGATCCCGATCGAGATCGACGACGTCGTGTGGGTCTCCGATCAGGTCGACGTCGCTCTGGCGAGGAGCCTGCAAGGCGAAGCCGATCTTCCCATCGGGATCCACGAGGTCCGGGTGATCGCGCGGCTTCCCGACGACGAGCGCCTCGAGGCGAGGGCCGGGGGCATCCGGGTGCAGTCACCCCAGGCCGGGATCTACGTGGGCGAGAGCGAGCTCCGCTTGGAGCTGAATTTCATGGACCAGATGGTCTACCCGAGCTGCATCGCGGGGCTGGCGTTCACCGTGGACATGTCCGGGGAGCGGTTCGTCGCGCAGAGCGGGAGCTGCAGCCTCGAGCTGCTATTGACGTCGTTCGACCTCAACTACACGCTCGAGGCCGAGATCGACGGCGACGTGGTCCGGGGGACCATCCGTTACGATGTCGGCGGCCTCTTGTATCTCCCCTACGATTGGGAGGGTGAGTTGAAGGACGGCATGTTCTCCGCGAGCTACGAGGGGGACATCCTGCTTCCGTTCGTGGGCTCCGGCTATGTCAGCGGCGGCCTCTCGGCGACGCGCATCAGCGCGTGGGTCGAGCCGTGAGCCCCACGACGGTCGTTCACCCGCGGGTCCTGATGCTCACGGCCCGATCTCGGTAGGGACCGGCCCCCGTCAGTCCTTGCCGAAGAGGCGCGCGAGTTGCCCGGCGCCGGCCTGGATGGTCGTGCGCTGCATGTACAGGGACAGCCCCGGGAGGCCGCCGAGCTCCGCCCCACCGCCGGCGCGTCCGGGACCGCCGTGGTTCACGACCGGGAAGACGCACCCGGGGCTCATCGAGGCGGCCGCGTGCTTCTCGTCGGCGAGCACCAGGCGTCCGAGGTAGGGGGAGAGCTCCGCGACCGCGGCCGCCGTGAGCTTGCGATCGTTGGTGTACAGCGTGCTCACCAGGCTGCCCTCGCCCGCGGCGACGATCTTGGCCGCCGTGGCCAGCTCGCCGTCGTAGGGGAGGATCGTGGCCACGGGGCCGAAGACCTCGGTGTGGTGGAACGTCGACGATGGGTCGAGCGCGGCTTCGGCCGAGGCTTCGAGCAGGATCGGCTCGAGGAAGAATCCCTTGCCCTCGGGAACGCCGACAAAGACCTTGCGGGTGGGATCGCCCTGGATGCGCCGGGCGCTGCGGGTGAGCGTCTCGATGCCCTTGCGAGCATCGCGAAGCTGGCTCGCCGTCGACAACGGTCCCATACGCACGCTGGAATCGGCGGGATCACCGGTCTTCTCCGCGATCGCGTGCAGCCGCTCGGACAACGCCTCGCGAAACTCGTCGAGTCGTCCTTCGGGGACGAGGATGCGTCGGGTGGCCGTGCACTTTTGTCCGGCCTTCTGACTCAGCTCGATCACGCAGTCCCGAAGGAGCAGGTCCCACAGCTCGGTGCCCGGCTCCACGTCCGGTCCCACGATCGCGGCGTTGAGGCTGTCGGCCTCGACGTTGACGCGAACCGAGGCCTCCACGACGCGCGCGTGGCCGCGGATCGCCGCCCCGGTGGCGGCCGATCCCGTGAACGCGACGACGTCTTGCGGCCCGACGTGATCGAGCAGGTCGCCGGCGGGTCCGAGCAGGAGCTGGAACGCGCCTTCGGGCAAGAGCTTGGAGTCGACGATGATTTCTGCGATGCGCGCGGCGAGGGCCGCGGTGCTCGTCGCCGGCTTGGAGATCACCGGCATCCCCGCGAGGAGGGCGACCGCCAACTTGCCGACCATCCCCCAGGCGGGGAAGTTGAAGGCGTTGACGTGGACCGCGAGGCCGTGGCGGGGCAACAGCACGTGCTGCCCGCGAATCTTGCTCCCCTTGGTCACCTCCTGGGCTTCTCCGTCCACGATCCACGGCCCGTCGCCCAGGCTCTTGGCGAGGTAGGCGTATCCGGCGAGGACTCCCGCGGCTCCGTCGACGTCGAATTTCGCGTCGCCTCGCGTATTGCCACCGCTCTCGACCGAGAGGGCGAGCAGCTCTTCGCGATGCTCGTGAAGCAGCTTTGCCAACGACTTCAGCAGTGCGCCGCGCTCGGGCAGCGGCATGGCGCGAAGATTCCTGCCGCCGACCTCGCGGCCCCAGGCCATCGCCGCGGCCAGGCTCCCCGCGCCGCGGAGCTCCCCCACGGGGGCCTCGGTGGCGGGATTCACGAGAACGACGGGGTCGCCCTGGCCGTCTTGCCAGGTGCCCTCGAGAAAGCTCCGATACTGCTTCATGGCGCCCTGAAGCTAGACCAAGTCGACCCCGCCCGGCCACGAGTGGACGCACGCCCCTCCCTCGGCCGAGGGCGCCGTCCCCGTTCGACGTCGCACCCCATGATGCGCCCCCGGACCCGGCGGGCCCGGGGCGGGTCGGGGGGGCGGGGACACCCGTTCGGCCCGGCCCGCCACGAGGA
>CAZYSW010000457.1:0-5117 GCA_964650105.1 uncultured Nannocystaceae bacterium | reverse complement strand
GATCTTGATCTCGATTTCGTCGCCGCTGACGAGGTACTCGGCGGTGACGCCGAAACGCGCCGAGGCGATCTGTTTGGTCGTCGCGGCCGTCCCGTCGATGAAGTAGTACGGGTTCTCCCCGCCCTCGCCGCTGTTGCAGCGTCCTCCGAGCTCTCGCATGGCACGGAAGATGTCTCGCTGGGCCTTCGCACTGATCGCGCCGAACGACATGGCCCCCGCGCCGAAGCGCGCCAGGATCCGGCTCGCGGGTTCCACCTCGTCGATGCGCAGTGGATGCTCTGCGCGTCGCAGATCGAGCAGGTGGCGAGGGCTCACCGGGGCCGCCTCCTCGCCGTGTCGCTCGTACTCGGACTCGATCTCTTGCAGCGTCCGTCCCCGAGTCCGACCGCGCACCAGGTCGTGCACCAGCTTTGCGCGCGCGGCGGTCATCGAGTGCTTCTCGCCCGCGTCCCCGCGAACCTTCTCCTTGAGCCGGTACGGATTCGGCAGGAGCTCGGACGGTCCCCGCTCGACCGCCTCGTCGTGCCTGCGACACAACTCCTCGGCGAGCTGGGGCAGCTCGAGGCCCCCCAGGGGGCTCGAGACGCCGCGAAAGTATCGGTCCATGAGCTTCGGCCCCAGGCCGTACGCCGAGAACAGCTTGGAGCTGTGATAGCTGCGCACCACGGAGATTCCCATCTTGCTCATGATCTTGAGCAGGCCCTGGCAAAGCGCGTCGATCAGCCGCTCCTCGCTCGCCGGCGCGTGCCCGGCCGAATCGGGGTCCGCACGTGCGATGTCGAGGACCAGCCGCGGACACACGGCGGTCGCCCCGAACCCGATCGCGCAGGCGACCTCGTGCGTGCTGCGGATGTCACCGGCCTCGACCACGATCGAAGCCCGCAACCGAGCGCCGCAGCGATTGAGCGCGCTGACCACGGCCCGGATCGCCAAGAGGCTGGGCACCGCAGGTCGCTCGGCGCTCACGTATCGATGCGTCAGCACCAAGATCGCGTCTCCGTTCCGAACCCGGGCGACCCCCTCCCGCTCGATGCGATCGAGGGCCTGGCCCAGCCCGTCCGGTCCCGCCTCGCGCGGGAACGAGCAGTCGATCACCGTCGCCCGGATTCCCAGCGACGAGTGTGACTCGCACAACCGCTCGAGGATCTCCATCTGGGTGCGCGACAAGACGGGACGCTCCAGCGAGATCCCGGGCGGCGGGGGGATCAGCTCCTTCGGATCGAGGATGTTGGGGCGAACCCCCAGGTAAGTCTGGAGATCGGTGACCACCTTCTCGCGCAGGTAATCCAGCGGAGGGTTGGTCACCTGGGCGAAGCGCTGGTAGAAGAAGTCGTACAACGAGCGAGTGACGTCGGAGAAGATCGCCGGTCGTGCGGTGTCGCCCATCGATCCGATCGGTTCCCTCCCCTCTCTGATCATCGGTAGCAGCACGCGCTCGAGTTCCTCGGTCGAGACCCCGAAGAGCCCCGCCTTGGCCCGCCAGTTTTCGGGGGCGGACGGGGAAACGTCCCTTTCGCCGCGCGCCTCGAGGTGCTCCGGAACCGACTCGATGGGGACCAGACGGGCATCGAAGGTCGCCCCCCGGTTGATCCGCCGCCGGCTGGGATCGGTGAACAGGACCTCTCCCGTGGAGATCCGCACGGTGGCTCCCGAGCCCGCGCGAAGCGTCCCCTTGGCCACGACCGTGCCGGGTGGTACGCCGAACACCCCGGCTTCCGAGGCCAGGCAGAACAAGTCGGAGGTCATGCACCAGCGTGCCGGGCGAAAACCGTTGCGATCGAGCCGAGCCCCCACCAGCTCACCGGTGCTGTAGGCGACCAACGCCGGCCCGTCCCAGGGTTCCATCGCCCGCCCCCAGAAGGTGTAGAACGGGGAGCGTTCGTCCGCGGGGGGGATCATGATCGCCAGCACCTCGTCGATGTGCGGGATGCTGCTGCGATACTTGAGCGCCTCCACCATCTCGTTGAGGTTCCCCGAGTCGCTGATCTCCTCGTGCGTCAGCAGCTCGCCACGCGGCAACCCCAACGCCTGCTCCCGCGAGTAGCACGAGGACCGGTTGCCCGCGATGGTGTTGATCTCTCCGTTGTGGGCGATGATGCGAAACGGCTGCGCCTTGTCCCAGGTGGATCGGGTGTTCGTCGAGAACCTGCGGTGGAACAGGCAAAACCGCGTCTTGTACCGGGGGTTGGCCAGATCGGGGTAGAAGCGATCGAGGTCGCCAGCCCGGCACAACGCCTTGTAGATGATGGTGGTGGTCGACAGCGAGGTGAAGAAGAGGTCCATCCACGCCCCCGCCGCGCGCAGCCTCGTGCGCGTGAGTTGCTTAGCGTTGTACAGGAGACGATTGAAGGCCTCGTCGGTCCGCACCGGAGGCGGCCGCCGCAAGAAGGCCTGCACGATGTGGGGCAGCCCTGCGCGCGCGGCGGGTCCGATGACCGTGGAGTCCACCGGCACCTCGCGGACGCCGAGCTGGCGGATTCCCAGAAACTCGAACGTGGTCGTGAACACCTCGAGCGCTCTGCGTCGTCGCTCGGGGTCGGCGGTCAGAAAGAGCGTCGCCACGGCTGCCGATCCGGGATCGAGGCCGAGGACCTCGAACGGGATCTCCGTCATCACCCCCGAACCGTCGCCCGTCACGCCATCGGCCGCCGACGCCCCTCGATGCTCCATCGCCCGAAGGGCATGCAGAGCCATCTGAAGATGGGCGTGAGACCGGCGATTGCGTAGGCTGGCGACGAACCCGACGCCGCACGCGCTGTGCTCGGTGGACGAAACCATAAGAAGGCCGGAACGTAGCCTTCGATCTCGCGACGCGCTCGCGGCCCTCCGCGAGTGGAGCTCGACCGTATCCAGGCCCGACGTGGAGGCCCGCATCTCTCGTCACCGCCGCACGCGCCGAAGGTGGCGTCGCGAGCGGCCGCGGTCACGCGTCAGGACCCACCGGAGGACGAGGCCCTGTAGACGTGGATGTGCTCGTTGATCCGTACGACGGGCTCGTCGTCCGCAAGCGACGGAAAGCAAGTGCCGCGAGCGATGGTGTTGGCGTGTACGGCGATCCAGCCCTCGTCGGGGAGGGCTCCCTTGCACCGAAGGCGGCGTGCCTGCACTCCGTGGAACTCGAGCTCGCGCAGGTGCACCGCCGGCACGTACGGGAAGAACCACAACGGCTCCATCCCCTCCCGCTTTGCGGTCCGCGCCAGGTCGGCGACATCCTGCCCCCAGTCCTCGCCGATCAAGCTGATGCGGTGGCCGACCTGTCGCCCCCCGGCGAAGACGTTGAACCACCCCAGATGCCGAGGATGCGCCGAAAGAGCCGCCACGACGCTCGCGGCGAGCATCCCCACGACCATGCCCCCCCGCAGGCTGCGAACCGATCGGCTCCCCCACAGCGCCGCTGCGGCCGATGCCGCGAGGACCACCAACAGCGGAACGACCGGCAGCACGTGCCGCACACCGATGTTCATCTTGGACCGGGCGCTCACCACCAGGATGCACACCGCGAAGACCCCGATGACCACCAGCGTCGTCACGGCGTCGGGCGGCCCTCGTGAAGGTGTTCCCCTCGACGGCACCCGAAGGCCACGCAGGCGCGCGATCGACAGCCCCGCCCCCACGAGCAACAACGAGACCACCGGAGCGGTGAGCTGCACCGCGAGCAGCACGGGAAAGTACGCGGGGGAGCCCGCGGGGCGCCACCGACCGAGGAAGAACGTGCGGCGCCCCCCGTCGACGCCCCGCCGCACGCTGGCTAGGCCCACCAGATACGTTCGCGGGAGCGGGATCGGAACCGCGGAGGGAAGGTCCGGCAGCGGCGACCAGCGCTCCCAGAATTTCGGATCTCGCGCCAGGGTCCCCGGCGGGGCTCGACCCTCGAGCTCGCTCACCGTCAGGCCCGTTTCGTGGCCGCGGTAGGCCGCATTGACGACGACCACCATCGAGCCGAACACCACGAGGGCTTCGGCGAACAGTCGTCCCCAACGACGCGACGACGATCCCGTGAACCTGCCCCAACCGAGCGCGGCCCAGACGCCGCCGAGCCCGATCGCGATGGGCCCCATCAACACGCCCGACATCTTCGTCGCGGCCGCGATGCCGGCGGCACCTCCGAGCCACAGCACCGCCTTCCACCCCGGCCCGCGCAACCACGCGATGGTCGCCACGACCGTCGCGAAGGTCGCCACGGTGACGGGCAGATCGGTGGTGTCGAGGCTGCCGTGGGCCAGAAGCACCGGCTGCGTGGCGAGCAGCAGCACCGCGAGCACGGCCGTGTGTCGACCGAGCCGACGCCGACACAGGACGTACACGCCGATCGCGAGCACGACCGTCAGCGCGGCGACGACCAAGCGCGCCGCCACCATCTTGCGGCGCGCGACGGCGTAGTCGCGGGAGAAGTAGGCATCCGCGAGGTAGCCGACATTCGTCTCTTCCCATCCGCGCAGCGTCGCCAGATCGATCCGCGGCCCCTCGAGCGCGCCCGGGATGGCAGCGACGGCATTGGCCAGCGGCGGGTGGGCGATCGACAGACGGGGGTCGGCCTGCCACCAGTACGCCAGCCCCCGCATCAAGTGTGCCGGCTCGTCGTAGGTCGGCGACGCCCACGTGGCCGCGTGCACGAGCGCCAGGGCCATCGCCGCGATGACCGCGCACGCCCAGCCGTGCTCGCGGACCCACGGCCCGAGGTGCTGTCCGACGGCGCTCATGCTCGCCCCGTTGCGAAGAACTCCGCCGCCCGGCGCACGAGCGAAGGCCGCCACTGCAGCCAGGAATGGAGCCCGCCGACGAACGTGGGGTCGATCCCCGGCAGGCCCATCTCCGAGCAGGCGACCAACCCGTCGTCGTCCCCGTCGATGCGCGGATTGTACCCGTCGGTGCCGGTGCCTCCGGCGAGGATCAACACGCGCGCCGTAGCCGGCGGCGGTGGCAGGGTCGCGACCGACTCGGGCTGCAGAACATCGGCCGTGACGCCGTAGACCAGGTGAAACGGCCACCAACCTCGATGGCGCGCGGCGAGCTGCGATCCGCGGTTCGGCGGGGACAGCATCACGATGCGCTGCTCGGGTCCCGCCAACTGCGGATGGGCGGCGAGAAAGGCCCTGACCACCAGCGCGCCCATGCTG
>CAZYSW010000456.1:1435-5122 GCA_964650105.1 uncultured Nannocystaceae bacterium | reverse complement strand
CAGTTGTTCCATGGCTGCTGACGATTCCTGCAAGCTGGACGCCTGCTCGTCGGTCGCGAGCCTGACGAGCACCAGGTTCGCCGCGGACGGGTACACGGTAGCTCCGGGGATGCCCGACAAGATCGCGCGCAGCCGCTCCCGGTTCTCGATCGTCCGCCGGACCATCGCGTCCTGCACGTCGGCGAAGCGCGTGAGGAGGGTCTGCGCCCGGGCCAGGCTGGTCCTGGAGATGTTGTAGGGGTGGCGAACCTTGTTGAGGGCCTCGGCGAGCACCGGGTGCGCGATGCAGTACCCGATGCGCAAGGCCGCCAGCCCCACCTTCGACAGCGTGCTCATGTAGACCACGTTGGGCGGCAGGTCGGGCCGCCACAGGGACTGACCGGGGGCGTAGGCCGCGTACGCCTCGTCGATCACGAACACCGTGTCGCGGTGGCGCGCCACCAGATCCTGGATCACCGCGGCGTCGAACAGGGCCCCGGTGGGATTGTTGGGGCGGGCGATGAAGCAGACGCCGGCATCTTCGAGCGCGGCGCGCATGGCCTCGGGCCGGAGCTGGAAGGCGTCGTCGACGGGGACCTCTCGAACCTCGAGCCCGAACACCCGTGCGGTGTGCCGATACATCACGAAGGTGGGGACCGGGATCACCACGGCTGCGCCGCTCCCCGACAGCGCCGTGAGCAGAAGAGCGATGATCTCGTCGCTGCCGTTGCCGAGGACGATCCGCTCGGGGTCGCATCCGTAGCGCTCGCTCAGGACGCGTCGGAGCTCTCGCCCCGAGGTGTCGGGATAGCGGCCGAGCTCGATCGCCTCCAGGACCTCGCCGAGCGCTTTCATCGCGGCGGCGGGCCACGGCTCGGGGCACTCGTTGGCGTGCATGCGGGCCGCTGCCTCGGCCGGCGGTACGTCGTAGATCTCGAGCTCGTCGAGCGTCGGCCTCAAATGATGGCACCAGGGCAGACCGGAATCGTTCATGGCTCGCCCTTTCGGGACGCTGTTCGCCGCTCGACCGCTCGGGCGTGCCCTTCGAGCCCCTCGGCGCGCGCCAGCGTGACGATGGCCTCGGCCTGGGCCGCGAGCGCGGCCGCGTCCAGCTCGAGGACGCTGGTGTGCTTGACGAAGTCCCAGACGCCCAGCGGCGAACCGAAACGAGCGGCTCCGGCCGTGGGCAGGACGTGGCTGGGTCCTGCCGTGTAGTCGCCCGCGGCCTCGGGGGTGTGTGTCCCGACGAAGATCGCCCCGGCGCTCACGATCGCGTCGGCCATTTCGCGCGGCCGCTCCACCAAGAGGGCCACGTGCTCGGAGGCGTACGCGTTGGCCGCATCGATCATGGCCGAACGATCGCGCACCAGGACGCCGGCCCCGTGGTCGCACAGCGAGGCGGTGGCGATGTCCGCCCGCGGCAAGTCGGCGAGCTGTCGTCCCAGCGCCGCATCGACGGCGTCGAGGAGCGAAGGCGTGTCGGTGACGACCACCGCACACGCGAGGCGATCGTGCTCGGCCTGACTGATCAGATCGGCGGCCACGATCTCCGGGTCGGCGCTCGCATCGGCGACCACCAGGATCTCGCTGGGTCCGGCGATGCCGTCGATGTCACACAGGCCGTAGACCTCGCGCTTGGCCGCCGTCACGTACGCGTTGCCGGGCCCCACGATCTTGTCGACCCGGGGGACCGACGCAGTGCCCAGTGCGGCCGCGGCGATGGCCTGGGCGCCGCCGATCTCGAAGATCCGGTCGATGCCCGCGATTTCGGCGGCGACGATCACCACGTCGCTCGCCCGGGGCGTCAACATGACGACTTCGGGCACGCCCGCGACCTTGGCGGGGATCCCCGTCATCAGGACCGAGGAGGGGTACGCCGCCGTGCCGCCCGGGACGTACACGGCCACGCGGCGCAGCGGGGCGAGCCGGCTTCGCAACACGACGCCGGGTTGCTCGAGCGACGTCGTCGCGCCCATTTGCGTGCGATGGAATCGCAGGATGTTCTGCGCCGCCAGCTCGAGCGCTCGGCGGACCCGCGCGTCGACGTTGGCCGCTGCCGCGCGCCGGCGGGCCTCGTCCAGCTCGAACCCGCCGGGCTCGATGGCGCGCCCCTCGAGGCGCAGGGTGTGCTCGGCCACCGCCAGGTCGCCCCGCGCGCGCACGTCCTCCACGATCTCTCGGGCCACCCGTTGGGCCGCGTCGTCGAGCCCTGCCGACCTTCGGCAGCGGGCCGTCCATGCCGCAGTGGGACCCTGGCGCAGATCGATGCGGGGCAGGCCTTCGAACCGCGTCGCCATCGAGGCTTCGGAGAGTAGCAGTCGGGCGCTGCGAGGGCGGCCCCACCCGGGCGTGGGGCGAGCCGCGGCGAAGCGGGAATGGCGCGTCGAGGCGACCCCCGCGAGCACACGTGGATCTCGGCCCGGCGGTGACGGGCGGGCGGTGGGCCCCGGCGCGACGGGTGAGGGGCGCGCCCCGGCCGACGTCACGGGGTACGCTCGCAGCGTGCTCCGCTGGGCCGTCGCCGGTGCGCTGTGTTGTCCGACGTTCGCGGGATGCAAAGCCGACGCACCGGGCGACCCGGGCAACGAGGCCATGGAGCCCGACGACGACGGTGGAGACTCGAGCACCGGCGATCCGTCGCCCGGGATGGGCGACGTCTGCGAGGTCGCGCCGCGCGTCGAGGAAGGGCCGTACCAGGCCACCCTGCGCGGCCTGTCGTCGACGCTGGGAGGCGTTTGCGGCAACGGCGGGCCCGAGGGCTTCGTGCGGTTGATGGTCCCGCGACGCGCCGACGTTCGGCTCGAGGCCCACGGCGCCGCCTACTCGCCCATCGTCGGCGTGTTGCCGGGATGCGTCGGTGACTGGGACGACCGGTCACTCTTGTGCACCCAAGGATTGCCCGGGTGGATCCTCGACGTCGCGGCGGGAACCGAGCTGTTCGTCGCCGTGGGCATCGAGCCCGATCACCCGGCCATTGCGACGATCCCCGAGGACGGTTCCGATCTGCTGGCGTTCGTGCTGCACGTGGGTCTGCGCGAGGTCCTGACCGAAGGGGAGATGTGCGCCTTCGAAGGCCTGGGCCGTTGCGAGAGCGGAACCGCGTGCATCGAGGACGAGGCGGGCGTGGCTCGGTGTACCGCGCTCGAGGGCGACACGTGTGCGAGCGCCGAGGAGCTGAGCCTCTCGCTGGGAACGACGATGCAGGTCATCGATCCCCAGGCGCCGCACACCGATGCGCACATTCATGCTTGCGGTGGCGCGCGAAGGATCGACCAGGTTTTTCGTTTGCGAGCCGCCGACGCGCTCGAGCCGGGTGGGTCGGTGGAGATCTCCACGACGGCACCGGAAATTGGCCTCGCCGTGCGCGGACCCGGATGCCTGCCTGGCGAGGAGATCGCCTGCGCGCCCGGCGACATCGACGGTGCGCACGTGATCGTCGACGACCTCTCGAAGACGCTGGAGGTGGGCGGCTCCTTGTTCGTCTTCGTCGAGATGCCGCCCGGATCGGGGGCGAGCGAACCGCTCCAACCAGCGCCGGGTGAGCAAGCTCCATTCGCGCTGCGGGTCGAGCTGCTCCCGCCGCAGTGACGGGAGCCTCGCTTGCACGGCCACGAGGGGGCGGCCTATGCTGCGGTCTTCAGGAGAACGGAATTCATGGCGCGTAGCCTCTTCACCAGCGAGTCGGTCACCGAGGGCCACCCCGACAAG
>CAZYSW010000456.1:0-1425 GCA_964650105.1 uncultured Nannocystaceae bacterium | reverse complement strand
CAAGATCTGCGACAAGGTGTCCGATGCCGTGCTCGACGCCATCATCGCCGAGGATCGTAACTGTCGAGTGGCGTGCGAGACGCTGGTCAAGACCGGTTACGTCAACGTCGCGGGCGAGATCACGACGAGCACCTACGTCGACATCCCCCGGGTTGTTCGCAAGACGATTCACGACATCGGCTACGTGAGCTCGGAGATGGGGTTCGACGCCGATAGCTGTGGCGTGCTGGTGGCCATCGAGGCGCAGAGCCCCGACATCGCGCTGGGCGTCGAGGGCAAGGGCGTGTACTCCCGCGAGCAGGGCGCGGGCGATCAGGGCATGATGTTCGGCTACGCGTGTCGCGAGACGCCCGAGCTGATGCCCCTGCCGATCAGCCTGGCCCACAAGCTCACCCGGCGGCTCGCGTACGTGCGCCGGCACGAGAGCGACAGCTTTCTGCGCCCCGACGGCAAGAGCCAGGTGACGGTGGAGTACGTCGATGGCGAGCCCAAGCGGGTCGATGCGGTCGTCGTTTCCACCCAGCACCGCGACGACGTCTCCTACGCGACGCTCAAGGAGTTCGTCATGGAGGAGGTGGTCAAGCCGACGATCCCGAGCGAGCTCCTCGATGCCCGGACCAAGTACTTCGTGAATCCCACCGGACGCTTCGTGATCGGCGGTCCGATGGGGGACTCGGGTCTGACGGGGCGCAAGATCATCGTCGACACCTACGGCGGTTGGGGCCGGCACGGCGGCGGCGCGTTCAGCGGCAAGGATCCCACCAAGGTCGACCGCTCGGCCGCCTACATGGCGCGGTACATCGCCAAGAACCTTGTCGCGGCCGGCCTGGCGGATCGTTGCGAAGTGCAACTGGCCTACGCGATCGGCGTTTCCGAGCCGGTCAGCGTGCGGGTCGACACCCAAGGCAGCGGGCGAGTCTCCGACAGCCAGCTGTGCCAGCTGGTGCGCGAGCACTTCCCGCTGAGCCCGGCCGGGATCATCGAGCACCTGCAATTGCGTCGCCCGGTGTTCCGCGTCACGGCTGCCGGAGGTCACTTCGGCCGGCAGGGCGATACGTTCACCTGGGAAAAGACCGACAAGGCCGAGGCGTTGGCGGAAGCCGCCGGGCTGGCCGTGAACGCCGCTGAGCCGGTGTCGATCTAAGCTGGCTGATTCGACCGCCTGCCAAACTCACGTCGCTTGCCTTGACGGGCTGCGACGCCTGGCGGTATTCTCTTAGACCCGCGAATTTTGCTAGTTCGCGGGGCATGCATCCCTTTCTTGTTGGTCGTTCCTCACGGACGACGGGAGTTCGTCGGCTTGTCGCTGGCGAAGATGCCCTGAATCGATTGAGTCAAGCTTCAGCGGGACGTCGGCGGCGCGCTGTGCCGCCTGCTGTTTCCCGCCGAACCGGTGAGTCGATTTTGTGCCTGAATGACCGCTGC
>CAZYSW010000455.1:0-5124 GCA_964650105.1 uncultured Nannocystaceae bacterium | reverse complement strand
GTACTCCTTGTCGTTGTCGCGGAGGTACCCGTCGGCGAGGAAGTAGTGCGCGCGCGTCAGCTTGACCAGCAGGTCGAGGTTCTTGGGCTCGATGGCCGCGGCCTTCTCCCAGGCCGCGATGGCGGCCCGAATGTTGGCGGGGTCGGTCCGCAGGGCCCACTTCGCATCGCCCTCGGCGATGAGCTTCGCGACGTCTTCGGTCGTCGTCGCGCCGTCGGCCTGGCTGTGTCCCGACGCCTCGCCGGATTTCGCCGGGTCCTCGGTCCATACGGCCTTGCGTCCGGCGCAGCCGGGAACCACGGAGAGCGCCAAAGCGAGAACTAGGAACCTGGTGCCGCTCGTCATTGCCATCGACCCCTCGTGCGGTGCAACGCGCCCGTCCATGACGTGAAGCTGCATGGACGCCTGACGCGGAGGGGAGATACACCGGAGGTCACCGCGCGTCAACGGACGGGTCGGTGGGTCGGGAGTGCCTTCGTTCGCGTGTCGCACGGCCATCGGAACGCCGATCGGCTCGCGCCCGCGCCGCCTGGTTCGGCACCGGCGACCGGGCGCCAAGACCTGGTCGCCGAGGCCGGACGCACGCGTAGCCGTGCGCGGGCTTCCCCTCGACGGTCGAGGTGGGGCACCTCGGCCCCGCAGCGGGCCACGGATGGACCGCACGGTCCCCGACCCGACGAACCGTCGCCGCTTCGGATGCGGTCCGTGGGCGGTTGCACCCCGAACGGGGGGAGGGCCGCGTTCGCCGATGCCCCCGCGCCGCGATTGCCTCGGCGGGCAAAGGTCCGCCACCCTCGTCGGGGTGGGGCGGCGGATCACCACCTGGCTGGGTCGTGCCTCGCCCGCCGCCTTCTCCTCGTACGCCGTCGCGGCGGCCTTCGGGGCGTACTTTTCCATGTACGCCTTCAGGAAGCCCTTCGCCGCAGCGACCTTTTCCGGCCTCGAGGTCGGGGGGATCGACCTGAAGATCGCCCTGGTCATCAGCCAGGTGCTCGGCTACGCGATCTCGAAATTCGTCGGCATCAAGCTGGTCTCCGAGCTTCCCCCCGCGCGTCGGGCCGCGACGCTCGTGGGGCTCGTCGCCTTCGCCGAGCTGGCCTTGTTGGCCTTCGCCGTGCTGCCGCCCGGCGGAAAGGTCGTCGCGCTGTTCTTCAACGGCCTGCCGCTCGGCGCCGTGTGGGGCCTGGTCTTCGGCTTTCTGGAGGGCCGCCGGACCTCGGAGATCCTGGGCGCAGGGCTGTCCACCAGCTACATCGTCGCGAGCGGAGCGGTGAAGTCGGTGGGAGGCTGGCTGCTCGAGCGAGGGATCAGCGAGAGCTTCATGCCGTTCGTCACCGGCCTGCTGTTCGCCGGACCGTTCGTGTTGGCCGTGTGGCTGCTTCGCCAGCTCCCACCGCCCAACAAGGAGGACGTGCTCGCGCGCACCGCCCGGGCACCGATGCACGCCCGCGAGCGCAGCGCGTTCTTCGGACGGTTCGCGTTCGGTCTCGTGACGCTGACGGGCCTGTACATGTTCCTCACCGCCTACCGGGACTTCCGGGACAACTTCGCAGCCGAGATCTGGGTCGCCCTGGGGTGGGGCGATGCGCCGGCGGTCTTCACCTATTCGGAGCTGCCCGTGGCCCTCGGCGTGATGGTGGCCCTCGCTGGGGTGTGCCGCATCCGCGACAATCGCCGCGCCTTCCTGGTGATCCACGCGATGATGATGATGGGCACCGCCCTGATCGGGCTCGCGACGCTGGCGTTCGATCTGGGCCTCGTCGAGGGGCTCCCCTGGATGATCGCGCTGGGATTGGGGCTGTACCTGGCGTACGTGCCGTACGGCTGCGTCTTGTTCGACCGCCTCATCGCGGCCACGGGCGCCGTCGGCACCTCGGTGTTCATGATCTACGTGACCGACGCCTTCGGGTACGCGGGCTCGATCCTCGTGCTCTTGGCGCGCCACTTCACCGACGCCGAGCTGTCGTGGCTGGCGTTCTTTCGGGGCTTCTCGTACGTGACGGCGGCCCTGTGCACGGTGTCGTTTCTGGCCAGCGCGTGGTATTTCGAGGGGCGCACGCGCCACCGCCCCGACCCGAGGTGACGAGGTCTCATGCCCCTTGCAGCCGGCATCCACTGGTTCTCCCCCACCCTCCCGCTCTTCGTGCTCGACGCCCCGCAAAGCGGACCCGTGGCCCTGGTGCAGGCGGGAATCCACGGCGACGAGGTGGCGGGGGTGCACGCGCTGCAGGAGCTCCTCGAGGAGGGGCTCCGTCCGGATCGAGGGCGGCTGATCGTGGTGCCGATCATGAACCCGCCCGCCTACCGGGCCCGACAGCGCATGGCCCCCGGCGGTCTGGACCTCAATCGATGCTTTCCCGGCGACGCCGACGCCCCCGAGCCCGAGCGTCGGCTGGCGCGTCGATTCATGGATCTCGTGCTCGACGAACGACCGGCGCTGGTCGTCACCCTGCACGAGAGCCACAAGCGGTACGACCCGAAGGTCACGCCGTCGTTCGGACAGACGATCGTCTACGGCGTAAAGCCGCGGCCCGAGATCGTCGACCGGGTGATCGCGCGGCTCAACGCTCGTTTCGACGCACCCGAAGAGCACTTCGACCCGCAGTACTACCCGGTCGCGACCTCCTCGACCGAGGTGATCGTCGACGCGATCGGTTGCGTGGGGCTGTGCATCGAGACCTGGATGGGATTTTCCGAGGCGCGCCGCATCGAGATGCAGCGTGCGGTGGTGGAGTACCTGCTCCAGGACATCGGGGTCCTGGACCCCGACGCCTGACCGAGATCGCCCGCCGCCCCGCGCCGCTTTCGTGTCCGTTGCGGTATGATGGGACGTGCTTGCGGCTGGGAGACCCGGTCTTCTGGGCTGGGTGAGTGGCTGGGCGATCGCGACCGGGTGTGTCCACGCGAGCGAGGACGGCGACGACCTCGCCCTCCAGGAGGCATCCGCGGAGAAGATCGCCGCCAGTCGGTGTCGGCAAAAAGTGGATTGTGGCTGCAAAGTCGCGTCGTTCGAGGCCTGCAAGGCGGAGCTCGCCGACGAGTTCGCGACCCTGTCCGAAGGCGCCCGAGCAATCGGACTCGTCTTCGCACGAGAATGTGCGGAGGCGATCGTGGAAGCCAACGCGTCGTTCGGCTGCGGAACCAAAGAAGACCTCGCCAGCCTCGAGTGTCGGATCTGCAAGCTGTACGTCGGCGATCGCGAGCGCGGAGAGACGTGCCGAGAGGACGAGAACCTCTTGTTCGACGATTGCGTCCAGGGGCTCGCATGCATCGGGGGGGTGTGTGACGACCCCTGCGAGACGGTCCCCGAGGGCGGGAGCTGCCTGGGGAAACCTTGCGAGGCGGGGCTCGACTGCGAGCTGCGGTTCGACGAGACCGGCGAAATCGTCGCCCAGTGCGTGCGAAGGCCAGTGTCCGGAGAGCCGTGCGGCGAGGCGAAGACGTGCGCGACCGGCCTGGTCTGCGACGCGACCCTCGAGCCGCCGACGTGTTCGGCTCCCCCCGCGCTGGGCGACCCGTGCACCGACGTGTGCGAGGGCACGGCCTGGTGCGACGGTGAGACCTGCCAGCCCCTGAAGCCCGACGGGGCGCCGTGCGAGCAGGGCCAGACCTGCCGGTCCGGACACTGTGACGAGGGTGTCTGCGTCTCGGCGCCGCCTTTCGTTTGCCAGACCTGACGCGAAGTCAGGCATTGCGCCACCGGCGCAACGCTCGTTTGCAAGTGCGAGCCAACGCGGTACACCTCGGGGCGAACCATGCATGGTGCCGTCGCCACCACCGAAGAGACCGCGCTGTCCCCGCTGCGAGCAGGTGCCCTGCAGGTGTTCGAGCGGGTGAGCCCCTACGAGGGCAGCGGATTCCGCAACCACTGCGAGCGACTGTTCCGATTCGCCGCCGCGCTGATGAAGGCGCAGGGGCTGCAGTTCGACGAGGACGTCGCGTACGTGATCGCTCTGTGGCACGACCTCGGCATCGTCAGCGAGAAGGACGAGGGCGCCAACTACCTCCGGCGCAGCCACGCGCTGTTCGTCCGCGAGAGCGCCTCGCTCGATCTGCCGGAGGTGGATCCCGCGGTGGTCGAGCAGTGCCTGGTGTACAACCACCGGCTGCTCCCGGTGCCGAATCTGCACCCGGTCGCCGAGTGTTTTCGCCGCGCGGTGATCGTCGAGCACTCCCGGGGCCTGAAGCGGTACGGTCTGGATCGCGCGACTGTCCGGGAGGTGTTCGCATCCTTTCCGCGGGACAACTTCGACCGGGTGCTGATGGATTTCACCTGGCGTACGCTCAAGCGAGAGCCGCTCACCATCGTGAACGGCATCTTCTTCTAGTCGCGCACGCGAGGGAGCGTTCGACATGAGCTCGCCCATCCAAGACGATCGGCTCCGTACCGAGGTCGAGGCCACCGCCTTCCGGCGCCTCGTCGAGCACCTGCAGGAACGCAAGGACGTCCAGAACATCGACATCATGGAGTTGGCCGGCTTCTGCCGGAACTGCCTGTCGAAGTGGTACGTGGCCGCGGCCAAGGAGCGCGGAGTGGATCTCGACCTGGAGGACGCCCGCCAGTGGGTGTACGGCATGCCGTACGCCGAGTGGAAGGCCAAGTATCAGAAGTGAGATGCGGCACCACGCCCACATTTTGAGGGTGCGCACCAGGGGCCGCGGCACGTACGACATCACGCGCGAGCTGGACGATGTCGTGGCGACGTCGGGGATCCGAGCGGGGCTGTGCAACGTGTTCGTCCACCACACGAGCGCCTCGCTCATCGTGTGCGAGAACGCGGATCCCACGGTTCGGCGCGATCTGGAGGCATTCGTGGGCCGTCTGGTCCCCGACGGCGACCCGATCTTCGAGCACACCGCCGAAGGACCCGACGACATGCCCGCGCACGTGCGTTCGGTCCTGACCCAGACCTCGATCTCGATCCCGGTCGCCGACGCGCGCCTGGCCCTCGGGACGTGGCAGGGCGTGTACCTGTGGGAACACAGGCAAGCGCCGCACGAGCGCAAGGTGACCGTGACCGTGTTCGGCGAGTAGGATCGGGCCGTCGTGAGTGCCGTACGATGACGTCTGGCGCGGACCTTGACCCGGACCACGATGCGCTTGCGCTTCGCAATCGTCTCGCG
>CAZYSW010000454.1:0-5137 GCA_964650105.1 uncultured Nannocystaceae bacterium | reverse complement strand
CTTCGGCGCCCGGATCCCTGTCGGATCACCGCGGTGCGGCCCGGTCCTCGCCCGGTGGGCCCTCGCCCCGCTCGCCGGGCGAGGGCGGACCGATCGGCGCGGGCGGCGGGCGATCCCGACGCTCGGGGCCGCCGAAACGCTTGCGCCACCATACCCCGATCCCTCCGGCGGCCGCCGTCCCGAAGGACGTCTCCAGGGTCCAGTTCGGCGGGCGAAAGACGTACTCGAGCCGCAACTCGGCCTGGTTCTCGTCGGGCGGGGCGTTGTGGTGATACAGCGTCTCGACGTACAGCTTTCGGCTGAAGCGCTTGCCCGCGGTGACGATCGGCTGATCGATGTCCTCGCCGAAGCCCACCCCCACGCGATCGAGCCCCACGCGCTCCTGGAGCGTCCGCTGGAGCGCCGGGTTCTGGAACGAGGCCAACAGCGAGGCCGCGCGAGCGTCGTAGGATCCGCCCTCGGCCCGCGCGGCGTCCGAGCTTCCGGTGACCAGAAGCGCGAAGGCGTCGCTTTCGGCCATGGGAGGATTGGTCGCCAGGCGAAGCTGCGGGCGGCTCATGCGGCCGTAGACGCCGACCGTCACCATGGCCTCGGGGGTTTCGGTCGTCGCGACCGCCGAGACGTAGGGGTCGAAGTCGCGGTCGGCAGGCAAGGTGATCTCCGCGTGCTCGAAGTCGAACTCGTTGCCTCCGACGCGGAGCGTCCCTCGCTTCGCCCACAGAGACCCGGTGACTCGGGTCGCCTCCTCTCCACCCGCGACGGTGATGGCACCCTCCCACACCATGTCGACCTGCGGTCCCGTCACCGAGACGGGGTCGGCCAGCGCGAAGGAGAGGACGAAGTCGCTCGGCAGCCGGTCGTCGCCCTCGTCGGCCCCGGTCACCGCGTTCTCGTCGACGAAGATCACGCCGCCGTGTCGGGGGATCCGGCGCGGCGCGTCGATGACCTCCAGCGACAGCACGTCGAGCGCGGTGTTGCGGGCGACCACGTCGATGCGGGTGACGTCGCCGCGGGTGTCCAGGGACGCGTCGAGGCGGCCGTCGAGCTGCATGAGCGGGAGCCCCGGCTTGACGAGGGGGAACCGTACGAATCTCAGCCGACCGCGACCGCGCGTGGCCTTTCGGCCCACGCGGAGTTCGGCGGTGCCCGTCGCACGGCCGGCACCGCTGCGGAACGCGAAGTCGTCGAGGTGCACCCACGGGCCGTCCAGTCGAACGTCGGCGCGCAGATCCTGGAGGCGTTGGTTGAGCTCGACGACGGTGATCGCACCTTCGCGCAGCGCCATCCGACCGGAGAGGTCGGGCTCGCGCAGCGTACCTTCCGCCCGGACGTCGACGGTCAGCAGGCCGTCGGGATCGTGCAGCGCGACCGGCAAGAAGGGCGTCAGGCCCTCGAGGGGGAAGTCGTCGCCTTGCAGGCGCCCGTAGAACGCGACGTCGTCGATCGCCGCGTCTCTGCGCACCAGGGCACCGACGTCGGCCCGGGTGCGCAACGACGCGTGCAGACCGGACGGACCGCGCGGCCCGACGACGACCCGAAACGCCTGCGCCTTCGGACGCAGCCGAAACGCGGCGCCGACGATGGTGTCGAAGGTCTCGGTCTGCTCCACGGAGACGCGTGCCCGACCGTCGACCACGAAGTCCTCCAGCGTTCCACCCCCGGCCACCTCGAAGGCGGTCTCGAGCTGCAGGTTCGCGGGGAGGTCGACGAAGGGGGCGATCGCCCGCGCGTCGAGGCCCGCCCCGGAGACCGCGAGGCGATGCACGCCCTCGCGGTGCCATCGTGGCCCCTGCAGGAGATCGGTGCCGACCGGCAGCGTCGCCTCGGCGCGCACCCACTGACGAGCGTCGCGACGTTGGTGCGCCGTCAGCCGCAGCGCATCGTCGGCGTAGACCAGCTCGACCGTCGCCGTCCCCAGCGCCTCGCGGTCGTAGCCGAGGCGGTCGACCACCAGCCGCGCTCCGGCCTGGACGTCGTCGAGGGGTCCTCTCGACGCGAAGGTCCCGTCGACCCGGCCCGATAGCGGACCGACGTCGACGATGGAAGACAGCGCCTGGAGGTCGCCGTCGTGCAAGGACGCGAACACCTCGTGCGCGCGCCGGGGTGCCCACGAGACGTCGGGCGGATCCAGGCTCACCGTCACCGGGACGGCAGCGTCGACCTCCAGCCGACGGGCCAGCGGACCGCTGGCGCGCACCGAGGCGACGAGGCGATCGTCGTGGGAGGCGGCGCGCGCTCGCACGGTCCCGATCCGTAGGCCCTCGACGGCGAGGTCTTCGGCGCGCAACTCGAGGCGGCCGTCGACCGCCTTTTCGGCGGCGTCGAGCGACAGATCGAAGCTCACCGTCCCCTCCACGGGCTCGCCAAGCAGGGGCGCGCCGAGGCCGGGCAGCTTCAGCCGGTCGACGACCAGCGCGACGTGTTGCTCCGCGTCGGGATTCCACCGCGCGAAGACGGGCCACGGGTCGATCTCGATCGGCACGGAGGCCGCCAGCTCGGCGTGACGCAGGTGCGGCCCCGCGGCGACGAGATTCGCCGTGAGCCGGGCATCGACCCAGGTGGCGGTCGCCTGGACCGATCCGATCTCGACCTCCTCGACCCCGAGGGCGGCGGCGGAGATCGTCAGGGCTCCCGACGGATCGGTCGTGGTGCCGGCGAGACGGGCGCCGACGTCGACCGTCCCCCGCCAGGTGCCGGTCGGATCGACGGCGTCCAGACACAGGCGATCGACCGCCAGCGCGGCATCGAGGGTCTTGCCGCGCTCCATCTCGATCGTGCGCGTCGACAGGTCGACGTGCAGCGGGAGGCGAGCCCGTACCCGCGCCCGGCGGGCGAGCGGCCCGGCGAGCTCGGCATGGGCGCGCAGCCCCGCCCGGTCCAGGGCGGCGTCGAGCGCCAGGTCGCCGAGGCGAAGGTCGGCGACCCCCAGCCCGGCGATTCGCCCCTCGAGCGTGCCCGTGGGCGATGCGCCCGGGCCTCGCACCCCGGCGCGGAGATCGAGCCGTCCTCGCAGCGCAGGGCCGAGCAGCCAGGCGCCGACCCGACCCAGGCTCACGCCGCGGGCCACGAGGTCGAGCCGCGACGAGCCGTCGGCGCGGATCACCCCGTCGGCGAGGATGCGGCCTCCTCCGGCGGCGAGTCGAAGCCGTTGCACGGCGATCTCGTCGTCGGCGATCGTGATGGTGCTCGGGGACAAGAGGCGCGCGGCGAGGTCGCGAAAGCGCAGGTCCGCCTCGTGCAGCTCGAGCACCAGGCGTTCGCCGGGGCGGACGACGGCCGCGACGCGACCTTGCTCGCCGCGGCGGCCGGCCGCGTCCGCGCGGACCGACAGACGCGCGGCGGTCCCCCGGATCCGCGCGTCGAGGCGAGCGAGCTCGAGCAGCCCCAGTCTCGGGGCTCGGGCCTGCACGCGCACGTCGAGCCGCACGGGGTCCTCGGCGACGTGCACCGCCCCACGGGCCTCGACCGCCTCGGCGGCGTATGTCGTCGAGCGTAGCCGCCGGCCTCGGAGGGCGAGATCGCAGCGCTCACCGAGTGCGCAACCGATCCGACCGTGCAGCGAGCCGTGGATCGGAGGCACGTCGATCCACGGTGCCAAAGGAGCCAACATGCGCGCCGGGTCGTCGACCGCCAGGGTGACCGTCGCGGTGCCCTCGTCGAGGCCCTCGAAAACCGCGTCCGCGTCGATGCGTCCGCTCGGACCGAACAGCTCGACGCGGGCCGTCACGGCCGGGCTGACGCGGGTGTGCATCGCGGCGACGAGGGGGCGAGGGCAGGTGGTGCAGGTCGACACGGCCCGTCCGTCGAACGCGCCGCTGGACGAGCGGCGGCCGTCGACGACGGTCGCGACGCCGATCGGCTGCGTGCCGGGTAGCCCCCCGAGCGCGGGGGCGGCCTCGCCTTCGACCAGGCCGCCGAACACGAGGTGGGGCTCGACGGCCACGACCGACGTCGCGAAGAGATCGAGGCGATCGCCGGCGTCGACGTGGGCCTGGATCCACCCGCCGCGCGTCGAGCCGGCCGCATCCACGCGAACGCGGGTCGCTCGTTCGACGGGCACGCCGAGCAGCGCGTCGATCTGCGCCGCGCTGAAGGCCGCCTGCAGCGCGAGCGCGCCGCGTTCGGAGACCAGGTCCCAGTGCGCATCGACGTCGACCAGGGCGCCCCGGTCGGTGTCGAGGCGCAGATCGGTGACGCGCAGCGACGGAGAGGTCCAGGTGGCCTCGCCCGACAGGCGCGTCACCGAGAGATCGGCGGGCGGCACCCGGCCGCCGCCGCCGTGCAGCGCGATCGCGGCACGCGTGCCGCGGGCGCGAACGCGGGCCGCGATTTGCCCGTCGACCAGCACGGGCGTGGGTGTGCGTCCGTCGTGGTGGACGACGAAGAGATCCTGGACGTCGACTTTTGCCCGGATCTCGAGCGGGAGGTCCGGACCGAGGGGGGGCGGCTCGGGCGTCGGCGCTTCTCGACGGGGGGTGATCGCCAGATCGCTCCACGCCTCGTCCTCGGCCCGCAGGTGCACCGTGAGTCGCCGCAGGACGACGCGCTCCAGATCGATCTCGCCGAGCACCAACGCGCCGACCGAGAGGTCGAGCTCGAGGGTTCGCGCCTCGGCAAGCGGCCGTTGCCGGGCGTCGACCACGCGAACGCCGTGCATCTGCACGCCCCGCGCGATCGTGCCCTCGATCGCGTCGACGGCGACGGTGACGGGAATGCGGGCGTCGTACCAGGCGAGGGCACGACGGAGGACGAACCGCGAACCCACGGGCGTGTAGAGGACGACCAGCACGAACGTCGCGAGCGTCACGAGGATCAGGACCACGACGCCCCCCAGGCCCAGCGCCAATCGGCGGGGCCACCGGCGCCGGACGGGCTCGTCTCGCCGCCGCGGCGGGGCCGGATCGGAGGCGCCTCGGGGACGACGAGGCATGGTCAGAAGGCCTCCCCCAGCCCAATGTGGAACGCCCAGCGCCGCTCGTGCGCGAAGCGAGGTTGGTCGTTGATCCGGATGCCGACGTCGACGCGGAGGATGCCGATGGGGCTGCGATAGCGAAGCCCGGGCCCGGCCGTGTAGCTCCACTCGTCCGGCCGGAACACCAGCTTGCCTCGCTGCACGTCACCGACGTCGACGAACGCC
>CAZYSW010000453.1:0-5144 GCA_964650105.1 uncultured Nannocystaceae bacterium | reverse complement strand
CCAGCGAAGGCCCCAAGTTCGACGTGGGCATGGACACCGACGGGAACACCGGGGAGGTCTGCGGCTGCGGCAACCAGCTCGGCTTCAGCTACATCTGGATTGCCAACAGCACGCAGGGCACCGTCTCCAAGCTCAACACCCAGACCATGGCCGAGGAGGGCCGGTACCTCACGCGCGAGGACCAAAACGGCAACCCGTCGCGGACGTCGGTGAGCATCGACAGCCGCGCCGTCGCCGTGGCCAATCGCAACGGCGGCCTGGTCAAAATCTGGGCGCGACCCGAGTTCTGCGACCCCAACAAGAACAACGAGCCCGGGGTGCAGACCTCCACCGACAAGAACCTCCTGGAATGGGGCGAGGACGACTGCATCGCCTGGTACACGCACTTCGACTACACCACACAGCGGCCGGTGGCGTGGGGACCGGGCGTGCTCGACGAGGAGACCTGCGAGTACGTCGATCAGGTGGTGTGGACCGGCGGTTGCGCGCCCGGAATCCACACCTGGGCGCAGGTCCACCGGGTCGACGGCGAGACCGGCGTGGTGCTCGACACCATCGACGTGGTCGGCTTCGAGTGCTCCGCGCTGTCGCCGTACGGAGCGGCCATCGATCCCGACGGCCACTACTGGATGACCAACCTCGTACCCGGGCAGGATCGGCTGGCCCACATCGACGAGGACGGCAACCTCGTCGAGGTCATCACGCCACCCATCACGCCGTACGGCATGACCGTCGACAGCAAGGGCCGCGTGTGGCTGGCGGCGTGGACCGGCAACGGGGGCAACTCGGCTGCGCGGTACAACCCCGTCAATCAGACCTGGGCGTTCGCGAACAACCACGTGGCGTATGTCATGTCCGGCATCCAAGAGGACGCCCAGGGGCGCATGTGGATGAACTACTGGACCTACGACGGGGACGGCACCAACCCCGGGCTCGTCTACATCGACGGTGAGACCATGGAGGTCAGCGCGCCGTTCGGGATCGGGTGTGGGGCGTCGGCCTGCCGCGGGATCAGCATCGATCTCGACGGCAACGTGTGGTCCACCTCGATGGCCCAGAACACCGCATTCCGCTACAACCCCCAGACTCAGCAGGTCGACACCTACAATCAGCTCGTCGGGCCCTACACCTACTCGGACATGACGGGTTGGGCCCTGCAGAACACGAGTTGCGCCCCCGAGGGCTGACCCGGCGCTCAGCTCAGGCGGGACTTGTAGTCCTCGTAGCCGAAACGGCGCACCATCTCGATGGTGCCGTCTTCAGGGTGCGCGACGGCGATGGACGGTAGGCGGACCCCGTTGAACGTGGTGTTCTTCACCATCGTGTAGTGGATCATGTCGTCGAACACCAAACGATCGCCGACCTTCAACGGCTCGGCGAAGCTGTAGTCGCCGATGACGTCACCCGCCAGGCAGGTGAGCCCTCCGAGGCGGTAGGTGTACGGGAGCACGCCGGGCTCGGCCGCACCGTCGATCTTGGGCCGATACGGCATCTCCAGCACGTCGGGCATGTGAGCCGTCGCCGACGTGTCGAGGATCGCGATGTCCATCTCGTTGTGCACGATGTCCAGCACCGAGGCCACCAAGACCCCCGTGTGCAGCGCGATCGCTTCGCCGGGCTCGAGGTACACCTCCACGCCGTGGCGCTGCCGAAAGTCACGAACGATGCCGATCAGGCGCTCCACGTCGTAGTCGGGCCGGGTGATGTGATGCCCTCCGCCCATGTTGATCCACTGCATCCGCGGCACCAGATCGCCGAATTTCGCCTCCACGACCTCCAGCGTTCGTTCCAGCGCATCCGCGCCCAGCTCGCACAGGGTGTGGAAGTGAAGACCGGTGACCTCCGAGAGATCGTCGGCGTCGAGTCGGTCGCGCGTGATGCCCAGCCGGGATCGCGGCGCACAAGGATCGTACAACTCGACCTTCACCTCGGAGTGCTGCGGATTGATCCGCAGGCCGAGGTCGACGGCGCGTCCGGTGCGCTCGCGGTGTTGCCGAGCCAGGGGGCGCAGGCGTCGAAGCTGGGTCATCGAGTTCAGCACGATGTGGTCGCACAGCTCGAGCAGCTCCTCGAAATCCGCCTCGGAGTAGGCGGGCGCGTAGGCGTGGACCTCACCGCCGAACTCCTCGCGTCCCAGACGCGCCTCGTGGGGCGAGCTGGCCGTCACGCCCGCGAGCACGTTTCGGATGCGGCCGAACGTGCTCCACATCGCGAACCCCTTGAGGGCCAGCAGGATCTTGCAACCGGCCTCGCGCTGCACCCGGCCCAGGAGCTCGAGGTTGCGATCGAGCGCGCCGAGGTCGCAGACGTACGCCGGGGTCTCGACGCGGCTCAGATCGTAAGGGAACGGCAGCACGAGATCAGCGCTCCTCGACGTGCCAGGGCAGACCCGCGGGACCGAGGCGTTCGAGGAAGGGCACCGGATCGAACTCCTCCATGTTGTACACCCCGGGCTTCTTCCAGCGGCCGGTCAGCATCATCTCCGCGCCCACCGTGGCGGGCACGCCCGTGGTGTACGAGACCGCCTGGGCACGAACCTCCCGGTAGCACGCCGCGTGATCGCACACGTTGTAGATGAACACACGCTTGGTCTTGCCGTCCTTCTCGCCTTCGACGAGGCAGCCGATCGACGTCTTGCCGGTGTAGTTCTCGGCGAGGCTGGACGGGTCGGGCAAGAGCGCCTTGAGGAACTTGATCGGCACGATCTGGTGCCCTTCGAACTCGACCGGCTCGATGCTCGTCATCCCCACGTTCTGCAGGACCCGCAGGTGGGTGAGGTACTCCTCGCCGAAGGTCATCCAAAAGCGGATCCGCTCCAAGCCGGGTACGTTCTCGACCAGCGACTCGAGCTCCTCGTGATACAGGAGGAAGGCCTTGCGCTCACCCACGCCCGGGAAGTCGAACACCATGCTCTCGGACATGGGCTCGATCTCGATCCAGCCGCCCTTCTCCCAGTATCGGCCCTTTTGGGTGATCTCGCGGATATTGATCTCGGGATTGAAGTTGGTGGCGAAGGGATGGCCGTGGTCGCCCGCGTTGCAGTCGAGGATGTCGATGGTTCGGATCCGGTCGAACAGACGGTCTCGCGCGTAGGCGCAAAACACGTTCGTGACCCCCGGGTCGAAGCCCGATCCGAGCAGCGCCATCAGCCCGGCGTCTCGGAATCGGTCCCGGTAGGCCCACTGCCACTTGTACTCGAACTTCGCCTGGTCGGGGGGCTCGTAGTTGGCGGTATCGAGATAGTCGACGCCCGTCTGCAAGCAGGCGTCCATCAGCGAGAGATCCTGGTAGGGCAGGGCGACATTGATGAGCAGCGCGGGCTCGAACGAACGGATCAGCGCGACCGTTTCGTCGACGTTGTCCGCATCCACGCGCGCCGTTTCGATTTCGCGCCCCTGCAGGGCCTTGACCTCGGCGGCGATCTTGTCGCACCGGGACTTGGTTCGGCTGGCGAGCATGATCTCGCCGAACACGTCGGGGTTTTGCGCGCACTTGTGGGCGACGACTCCGCCCACGCCTCCGGCTCCGATGATGAGGACCTTGTGCATCTCGTGTCGACCTCTCGTGCCGCCCGAGCGGCCGCGGCAGGCTAGTGGAACGGCCCCCCCGGCGTCAAAGCCCGCCCGTCGACACCGCCTCGGAGCGGGTATCCTCGGGCCGTGAGCGTGCTTTTGCGCCTGGGCTACGACGGCAGCGAGTTTCACGGCTGGGCTGCGCAGCGTTCGGCGGATCCGGAGCGGCCGCTGCGAACCGTACAGGGTGACGTCGAGGCTGCGCTGGCGGTCCTGTACAAGCAGCCGGTCTCGCTCCGCGCCGCTTCCCGGACCGACGCGGGTGTGCACGCGCTGGGGCAGCTCGCCGCCTTCGAGCCGCCGTCGGAGATCCCGCTGTCGGGCCTGGTGCGGGGGCTCAATGCTCGCTTGCCCGCGACCGTGGCGGTGTTCGCCGCCTGGGCCGAGCCCGGCGAGGTCGATCTCCGGCGCGAGAACGCTGGCAAGCTCTATCGCTACCGGATTCGCTGCTCGGAGCTCGCCGATCCCCTGGCGGCTCGCTACGAGTGGCACCTCGGGCGAGCGCTCGACGTCGATCGCATGCAGGCTGCGGCCGACCACTTCGTGGGCACCCACGATTTCGCCAGCTTTCGCGCGGCGTCGTGCCAGGCGCGGACGACCGAACGCACCATCGGTCGCGTCACGGTGCGTGGGCGGGTGGCCCCCGTGGGTCCGCTGGGCGATCCGGGCCGCCTCGATCGGCTCGATGGTCCGACGACCGAGGCGCGGCCGGACGTGGTGGAGGTCGAGGTCGAGGGCACCGCGTTCCTGCACAACATGGTGCGGATCATGGTGGGATCCCTGGTCGACGTGGGCCTCGGACGCAGGCCGCCCGACTACATCGCCGACCTGCTCGTCCATCCGGACCGACGACGCGCCGGCATGACGGCCCCCGCCGCCGGTCTCACCCTCGTCGAGGTCTACTGGCCTACCCACCCGCCGAAGACGGACTCCGCCACCTGAATCGCCGCCGGCCTTCATCGACGTCGAGGTCTTCTGGCCTGCCGACCCGCCGAAGACGGCGCGACCGCGAGCGAGTCGCGGATGCGAGCGAGTCGCGGATGCGAGTGAGCGCGTCGCGGACGCGAGGGCGTCAGGGTCAGGTGGATGTGAAGGAGAGGGGGCCTCGGCCACGCGGCCGCGAGAGGTCGCGGACGCGACCGCGAGAGGCGTCACCGATGCGAGCGAGTCGCCGTCGCGGGTGAGCGAGGGGGTCGCGGATGCGAGCGAGTCGCCGTGGGTGAGCGAGGGGGTCGCGGATGCGAGTGCGCCGCCGAAGCGACTGACCGAGGGGGTCGCGGATGCGAGTGCGCCGCCGAAGCGACTGACCGAGGAGGTCACCGATGCGAGCGAGTCACCGTCGCGGAGGGGGTCGCGGATGCGATCGCGCCATGGCCTGGCGGATCCGAGCGGGAGAGGCCTCGGCCACGGATGCGAGACGTCGCGGATACTTGGCGCAAGCTGGGCGATCGGGGAAGCGACCGGCGAGACATCGGCCGAGGCCGCGAGACGTCGCGGATGCGAGCAAGCCAGTCGCGGATGTGACCGCGAGAGACGTCGCGGATGCGATCGCGAGAGACGTCGCGGATGCGA
>CAZYSW010000452.1:1280-5147 GCA_964650105.1 uncultured Nannocystaceae bacterium | reverse complement strand
GAGCGCATCCTCACCGACGAGGACATTGCCAAGATCGCGGACGCCTACCACGCCTGGCGCGGCACCAAGTCGGCACGGGAGAAGGGCCTGAAGTACGAGGATGTGCCCGGCTTCTGCTACTCGGCCTCCCTGGACGAGATCCGTCAGCACGACCACGTGCTCACTCCCGGCCGCTACGTCGGCGCCCCCGAGGTCGACACCTCCGACGACGAACCCCTCGCCGACAAGATCGAGCGCTTGAAGAAGGAGTTGTACGCCCACTTCGACGAATCCGCCCGCCTCGAACATCTCGTTCGCACCCAGTTGGAGCGCCTCGATGCCTGAGTCTCGAACCCTCGGAGACATCTGCTTGAAGATTATCGACTGTGAGCACAAGACAGCCCCGGCAGCGGCGAATGGCACCGAGTTCGGCTACTTGGTCGGGACGCCCAATATTCGAGGCGGCCGGATGCTGCTTGATGGTGCGAAGCGGGTCGACCGGGCGACTTATGATTTATGGACGAAACGCGGCAGGCCACGAGAAGGGGATATCATCCTCACCCGCGAAGCTCCAGTAGGCGAAGCCGCTTTCGTTGATGGTCTTAATCCCGTTTGCCTCGGTCAGCGAACTGTCCTGCTCCGGCCGGACGTAGACCAAGTAGCACCACGTTATCTTCACTATCTTCTCTTGAGTCCAACGCTCCAAGAGCGTATGCACGCGCAAGCCGAGGGATCGACTGTTCCACATTTGAACGTCAGTGACATTCGCGGCTTGCGGATCGGAGTTCTACCGAGCCTTCCTGAGCAGAGGGCGGTTGCGGCGGTGCTTGGGGCGCTGGACGACAAGATCGCGGTCAACGAGCGGATCGCCGCAACAACGCGTGATCTTGCCGTCGCGCTTTTTCGGCAGGCCGTTGGCGCGGAATCTGTCGAGGAGTCCGAGGTAGGCGAGTTAGCAGAACTCGTCACGAGAGGAGTCACGCCGAAGTATACCGAAGATGATTCTGAACTCATCGTCCTGAACCAAAAGTGTATTCGGGAGGGACGCGTCTCACTTGTGCCTGCCCGTCGCACTCTCGCAATCAAGGTTCCGCCAGGTAAGAGACTGAGGGCTAACGACGTCCTAGTGAACTCGACGGGAATTGGCACATTAGGTCGGGTGGCACGGTGGCCAGGTGGTCAGGAGGCGACGGTAGATTCTCATGTTACCATTGTTCGCTTTGACTCGGCGAAAACTGATGTGCTCTGCGCTGGGTTTGCCATGCTCGCGGCACAACCCAAGATTGAGCGGCTTGGAGAAGGTAGCACAGGGCAAACTGAATTGAGTCGCAACAAGATTGCGAGCCTTTCATTGCGTCTGCCTCCCCGCGAGGCTCAAGCCTCTCTCGCCCGCCAGTTAGGTGAGCTCGAATCATGTGGTGAGGCAGCGTTGGCCGAGTCTCAGATGCTCGCAGCCTTGCGGGACACGTTGTTGCCAGGGCTGGTGTCGGGGGCGATTCGTGTGCGGGATGCTGAAGTGATCGCGGAAAACGTAACGTGAACTGCCTATCGAGTCGCAACTCCGCGCCGTCTAGGGACGCAAGGTGGCGCGTACCCGGAAAGTCAGGAATCAGCGCCGCAAGGGCGAGGAGGAGAAGTGACCGTCCGCGACATGTCCGAGGCCGATTGGGAGGCGCTCGCGCTGGACACGTTGGCGGAGTTGGGCTGGGAAGCCGTACCCGGAACAACGATCGCGCCGGGGACAGGGGAGCGCGAGTCGTGGGCGGAGATGATCCTGCCCGGCCGGCTGCGCGAGGCGGTCGCTCGGCTCAACCCGCAGCTTCCACCCGCGCATATCGACGAGGTGGTGGCCCTGGTGCTGGACCGCCGGTCCCGTGACGCGTTCAACGAGAACCGGCGGCTGCACGACTGGATGGTCAAGGGCATCCGGTCGATCGTCTACACCGACGAGCACGGCGCCGAGCACAATCCGACCGTCCGGCTGATCGACTTCAGCGATGAGGACGCCAACGACTACCTCGTCGCCAACCAGGTGATGGTCGTCGATGGCGACCACAAGCGTCGCTTCGACGTAGTCTGCTACCTCAACGGGCTGCCGGTCGGGCTGATCGAGCTTAAGAAGGCCGGCGACGCGTACACCGACCTGCAGGGCGCGCACCGCCAGGTCGGCACCTACGTCGAGGAGTTGCCGCTTGCCTTCCGGGCCAACGTCGTCTGCGTCGTCACCGACGGTGTCACCGCCCGGTACGGCACCGCGTTCACCCCGTACGAGCACTTCGCCCCATGGAATGTGGACGATCGTGGCGAGCCGGTGCCGCAGCCGCCGGGGAGCGACGCGGACCTCGCCATCAACCTCACGCTGCACGGCCTGTTCACGCCGCGCCGGTTCCTCGACCTGCTCGCCGGCTACGTCTCCTTCGCCGAGACCCGGGGCGGAGCGGTTAAACGAATCGCCAAGGCGCACCAGTACTTCGCGGTCGAGAAGGCCGTCCGCAAGACGGTCGAGGCGACCCGCAGCGACGGCAAGGCCGGCGTGGTCTGGCACACGCAGGGTTCCGGCAAGTCGATGGAGATGGAACTCTACGCGTACCAGATCGCCACCCACCCGAGCCTCGGCAACCCGACCATCGTCGTCATCACCGACCGGACCGACCTGGACGACCAGCTCTACGAATCGTTCGCCGGCAGCCACCTGCTGCCCGAGAATCCGATCCAGGTGCTCACCCGTGAGCAACTGCGCACCGAACTCGCCAACCGCCGTACCGGCGGGATCATCTTCACCACGTTGCAGAAGTTCGGGCGCACCCGGGAGGAGCGCGACGCCGGGCGCAGCCACCCGCTGCTGTCGGACCGCCGCAACATCATCGTCATCGTCGACGAGGCCCACCGCAGCCACTACGACAGCCTCGACGGGTACGCCCGGCACCTGCGCGACGCGCTGCCCCACGCCACCCTCATCGCCTTCACCGGCACCCCGGTCTCTGAGGCCGACCGCAACACCCGCGACGTGTTCGGCGACTACATCGACATCTACGACCTGACCCGGGCCGTCGACGACGGCGCGACCGTGCGCGTCTACCACGAGAGCCGGCTCATCCCGGTCGACCTGCCCTCCGACATCGACCCGGAGACGATCGACGAGCGCGCCGACACCGTCACCGCCGGCCTGGACGACGCCGAGAAGGCGCGCATCCAGCGTGCGGTGGCGGCGATGAACGCGGTCTACGGGGCGCCCGACCGGCTGCGGACGCTCGCCGAGGACCTGGTCGCGCACTGGGAGACCCGGTCGGAGCAGATGCGCAAGTTCATCGGCGGCCCCGGCAAGGGCATGATCGTCTGCGCCACCCGGGACATCTGCGCGAGGCTGTACGACGAGATCATCAAGCTGCGGCCCGAATGGCACTCGGACGCCGACGACCTGGGCAAGATCAAGGTCATCTACACCGGCGGGCCGGAGGACGAGCCACACGTCCGCAAGCACGTACGCCGCCCGGCACAGCTGAAGGCGATCCGGCGGCGGGCCACCGACCCGGACGACGAACTGGAGCTCATCATCGTCCAGTCCATGCTGCTCACCGGATTCGACTCCCCGCCCCTGCACACCCTCTACCTCGACAAGCCGATGCGGGGGGCCGCGCTGATGCAGGCGCTCGCCCGGGTCAACCGCCCGTTCCGGGCCAAGCCGGACGGCCTGCTCGTCGGGTACGCGCCGATCACCCAGAGCCTGCACGAGGCGCTCGCCGAGTACACCAAGACCGACCAGACCACCAGGCCCGTCGGGCGGGACACGTCCGAGGCGGTGGCGCAGGTGCGCGACCTGCACCAGGTGCTCTGCGACACCATCCTCGCCGGGTACGACTGGCGGGGCGTGCTCCACTCGGGCGCCAA
>CAZYSW010000452.1:0-1180 GCA_964650105.1 uncultured Nannocystaceae bacterium | reverse complement strand
CTGCCCATCCCGGCCGAGGTGGAGCTCTACCTGCGGCAGCTCACCGCCGGGGTCATCGAGGCCCAGGGCGTCACCGACATCTTCGAGGCCGCCGGCATCGAACGGCCCGATCTGTCCCACCTCGACGAGGCGTACCTGGAGAAACTGCGCGCCTCCAAGACGCCGCACCTCGCCGTCGAGGCGCTGCGCCGGGCCGTCGAGCAGACCATGCGTCGGGTCACCCGCCACAACATCGTCCGCCAGGAGGCCTTCTCCGCGCGCCTCATCGAACTGATGCGCCGCTACACCAACCAGCACCTCACCTCGGCCGAGATCATCGCCGAGCTCGTGGCGCTGGCCAAGGAGGTCGCCGCCGACGCGGACCGGGGCCAGCGGTTCGACCCGCCGCTGACCCGCGACGAGTTGGCCTTCTACGACGCGGTTGCCCAGAACGAGTCAGCGGTCGCGGAGATGGGGGAGGGCAAGCTCGCTGACATCGCCCGCGACCTGGTGAAGTCCGTCCGCAGTTCGGTCACCGTGGACTGGACCTCCCGAGAGGACGTACGCGCCAGGCTGCGCTCGACAATCAAGAGGTTGCTCGCCGTACACCGCTACCCGCCGGACGCCGCCCCCGAGGCGATCGACCTCGTGCTGCGGCAGATGGAAACCTTCGCCGAGGAGTGGTCCCCCGATGCAAACCGTTGACCCTGACGCTCCTGCCGCCGTCGGCCGGCAACCCCTGCCGTACCGCACCGCCTTCGAGACCCGGCTGGATCTGCCCGAGGCGACCGCGCGGGTGCGCGAGCAACTCCGGTCGTGGCTGAGAGAAAAGGAGCTGGACGTTGAGCAGTTCGACGCCCGGCAGACGACCATCGGCAAGGGGACGACGCTGCTGTACGTCTCCACCAACGCCGCCAGCGGCTGGCAGATGACCGAGCGCAAGGACGACGGGGTGACGTGGGTCAGCACGGTCACCGTCACCCGCGCAGACACCCCCGAGGTGAGCTGGGTGTCGCTGAATGTCGAAGCCACCGCACGGAGCGGTGTGCCGCCGTGGCCCCACCCGCCGAGGCTGGTCCGCCGGTTGCTGGATGTGTTGGACGCATATGACGGAGAGGCACGCCTGACGACACGTCCGATGATGGTCCGCGAACAGGACGTGGACGGGCTTCTTGAGGACGTGATCTGCACCGAGCAGCGC
>CAZYSW010000451.1:0-5153 GCA_964650105.1 uncultured Nannocystaceae bacterium | reverse complement strand
CGCAACCGCCCGCGCGTGAGTCCCGCGATTCGCCCACTCGGAGCCCCTGCGAAAAGCCCGCCTCCCTGTTTTCGCAGATGATTCTTCTTATCCGCGCGAGATCCTTGCGTCCTTCCTCCACCCTCCAATCAGGTCCTGCGGGTGTTCGTACGGCACCTTGGCCTCAGGATCGGCCGACGCTGGGGCAAAGGTCACCGACGGGGAACGTCGATCGGAGACGTGGTACCACCCCGTTCGCCGCGCGGAGATCGCCCGAGTCGGGTTAGCCTGCCGCAGCGGGAGCACCCCCCTTTCTCCCTCGAACGGACCCCTGGAGAACATCGAGATGAACACGAATTTTGGACGAAACGGTGTGGTCGGCGGACTGCTTGCGGGGCTGCTCGCTTTCGTGGCGTGGCCGACCACGCCCAACGCTTCGATGGCGCCCTGCGACAACGACGGCGACGGACACACGGCCATCCATTGCGGCGGTGACGATTGCGACGACAACGACGCCAATCGATATCCTGGTAACGTCGAGGTGTGTGACGCCGGCACGCACGACGAGGACTGCGATCCCACCACGTTCGGTCGCCGCGACATGGACCAAGACGGCCTCGTGGACGTGAAGTGCTGCAACATCCACGGGTCGAACGTGTATTGCGGCAACGACTGCGACGACGCAAACGCAGCCATCACCACCGGTCAGGTCAAGTGCAACGGAGCCACGCCCTACGTGTGCGGTGCCGACGGTGAGTACGACGCCGCGTCGTGTTTCTCGGGCACCACGTGCATTCCACAACCGAACGATACGGGTGTCTGCGGCGTGGCGCCTCCGGGATACAAAGCGCCCGCGACATGGACGCCCCACAAGCGGCCCACTCCGGTGAAGAAGACCAAGCAGACGATCCCCAAGAAGTTGCCCGGCAATCTGCCGACCCCGACGCCCAAGTTCCCGAAGTAGTGCCTCGGTTCAGGATCCGGCGCGGATGAGCGCCTGCTCGGCCGCCTCCACCTTTCGGGTGAAGGCGGCGAGCTCGGAGTAGCGCGCCGCCTCCACGACGCCCGTGCGCAAGGTCGACGTGTAGCGGAGGACGATGCGGCGTTGACCGACGCCGCCCTCGACCCATGCCGGTGGCGCGGCGCGGGAGACCCGTGTAGCGGGCGCCGAGGTTCAGCGGCAGCGGCGAGCTGCGCAGCACGAGCGAGCCGCCCTGCGTGATGCCCACCTCTGGGGCGGTCGCCGCGAACTCGAGGACGAGGGGACGGGTGAGCTTCGACTCGTTCTCGATCTTCAGGCTCGACAGTGTCGCGCCCCGCAGCCAGCCGAGCTCCGCCTGCTGGAACACCTCCTCGATGCGATCGCGGTCGATGTCCCTCAGCGCCTGCCGCCACGCGACGGCTTCCATGCCCTGAAGCTCGAGCCGTCCCGACACCTTGCCGCCGCCCTGGTCGTCGATCTCCACCGAGACCTTCCACTGCCGACGATCGGTCAGCTCGCGCGGGGCCTCGAGCAGCTTCACCGGTCCCGGAGGCGGGTCGGCCGTATCGAGCTGCACGCGAACCCCGGTGGTGCCCGAGTAGCCGGGCGTCAAATAGCCGAGCGGCATGACCTTGGAGGCCGTGAGCACCATGAGCGGATCGGGCTCGCCATCGCGCCGAACCGCCAGCATCGCCGCATCGTATCCCTCCACCATGGGGTGCCCCCCATCAGTGGGCTGTGGGCCGTAGGCGTCGCGTGCGAGCCACAGCTCCGAAGGAACGCCCGCTTCGCGCAGCATGGAGCGAAGCAACATCAAGCGATTGCCTGCGCGCGAGGTCAAGGTGGCCGTCGCGGGGGTGCCGAGGTCACCTCCGTCCTCGATGTTCTCGACCACCCACGCCCAAAGCGCTTGCAGCTTGTCGCGATCGTCTCGCGAACGACGGGTCAGGTTCCGCACGAGCCGTCGCAGCTCGGGGTTGGCTCGCTGGGCGTACCGGAGGTTTCCCCCCAGGTTGCGGAGCCAGGTCTGCACGTCCAGCTTCGTGAACACCCGAACCGTCGGCAGTTCGTCGAGAAGCGCCCGGTGGCCCGGCTCCACGCCCAGGCGCGGAACCTCATCCGCACGAAACTTTCGCACCACCACCCGCTCGCCGTCGATCTCGGTGGCCTCGCCGTGCTCGCTCGGAGGCCCGTTGCGTCGCTCGACGACGACAGGCATCTCCTCGGGATGCACCACCCAAAGCTCCGAGCGGTGGTACTGGACATCGAGCGACTGGAACCTGAACGCCGAGATGTCCACGTATCCGGGCAGCGGTGCGCTCGGCTGGGTCTCCACCACGAACTCGTACTCGACGAAGTCCCCGACCTCCAGGTTGCGGAGCGAGACGCCGTCCTTGCCCGGAATGCGCTCGGGCTCCTCGATGGTTCCGTCGCTCTTGATCGAGTATAGCGTGAGGAGATCGGCCTCCTCGGGCAGGCTCAGCTCGCCGTAACGGTCGAGCGCCTCCTTGGTCAGGAGGTGAACGACCAGGTGTACCAGCGTTCGCTGCCCGCCATTTTCGTAGACGCGCGACACGCTCCGGTCCAGGACCAGCACCTCCGCCACGCCGTCGTATTTCTTGCCCAGAGCCTGATAGCTGCGCAACGCGTCCCCGCCGTCGACCCGCCACCGGTCGAGATCGTCGGGAATGCCCACCTGGGCGGCGGCACGATGCAGGACATGGCTGTGCGGAATCTTCTCCAGGGCGGCCTGCAGTTGCGCGCGCGCCCGATCTCCGTCGCCGCGGGCGGCAGCGAGGTCGGCCAGCCCGATGTGGACCCCCACGCGCTGTGGATTGAGTTTCAGGATGCGCTCGAGCTGCTGTGCCGCGTCCTCGAAGTCTCCACGCGCTGCCGACAGTCGTGCCAACGCTTCGATGGCGTCGACGTCGTCGGGGACCCGCTCCAGCACGCTCTTCCACAGCGCGACCGCCTCGTCGACCCGGTCGCGGGTCTCGGCCAGGCGGGCCCGGAGTTCCAGGCTGCCACTGCAGTGGCGCAACGCCTTCGTCAGCCGATCTTCCTCGCGGACATCGTCCCGGCCGCGCGCGACCGAGCGCTGGGCGACGAGCACCTTGCAGTTCTTGGGGTAGGTGCGCGCAGCTTCGGCGAGCACCGCCTCCGCGAGGTGATCGTTGCCGGCGGCCCGGTGCACGCGGTAGCGCAGCATTCTGCCCTCGAGCCCCGACAAGCGCCACGCCGGGAGCTTGTCCAGTGCCTTGGCCACCTCGTCGTCGTCCCCTCGCCCGAGCATGATCTCGTACAGCCGCAGACGGGCGGCATCGAGCCGGGGATCGAGATCGAGCGCGTGCTCGAGCGCTCTCTGCTCGCGAGCCGACGATACGGTGGACGCCCGGGACGGATCGACACGCTCGAAACGTGCGCGTTGCAGGTGTCCCTCGGGGAATCGTTTTGCGGCACGCCCGGTACCGTCAGCTTCTCCAGCGTCTCGACCAGAGCGGTTACCGTTTCAGCGATGGGCTTGCAGGATTCGGGAACTTCGAGGACGATCGTTGCCACGGGGCACCCTCCGTTGGGCTGTGTGAACAACGACTTGACGTGCAGGCTCTGCCCCGAAATCATCGCGCCCGTCAGTTCATGCGCGAATCACGCGACTGTCGACTAGGCTCAGGTACGGATCCAGACCCCCTTGAGTGCATTCGTTCGCCCGCTCATCGATGTGCGGCTGACCCCGGAGTACACGGGGATGATCACCTACTTCAGGAACCTATGGCCTTAGAGCATCCGGCGGCGGGGGCGCCCCTCACGGGTACAGTTCCGTGTGGGGAGAAGCGAGACGTACGTCTCAATCGCGGAGCTCAAGAAGCAGCGCTCATCCTCGTTCTCAGCGCGTGTGGGAGCGCAGGTCGAGGCGTGGGCACATCCAATGACGGCTGCGACACCGAAACAGGTTGCCACGAAGCGGATACGGGTCACCTCGACGGGCGTGTCCTTCACGTGCCGGAGGGCTTCGAGCTCTGCCTCGTGAGTCCTGATCGTTCCACGACCGCTTCGCAACGAGAGCCACTTTTTCATTTTCGTGGAAGGCTCGGAATCGACGCCGGCACGTTTGCGCTCCCCGAAGCGCCCGGCGTCGAGACGCCGTTTTCGCTGACCTCGCGGCTCCAGCTCGGTCGAGAGGGGAGCGAGCTGGTGACGGAGCACGCCGATGGCATGGTCTTGGTGGAGCACGACGCGGCGCCCCATCCCGTCTATCTACGCGACGACGTGCCGGGCTGGGATACTCTGATCTACAGCAAAGGGGGCGTGGTGGATGCGTCGGATGGTACCGAGGGCGAGATGCACGACGGGCTCCGTTTCGTCATCGTGGGGGCGCCTTCCGGCAGTACGACGTTCGAGCTGGGGGGCCTCATCGAGGCCGAGCGAGAGCTGCGGCGCATCGTCGTGACGTATCTTCCATCCAGCGAGGAGGACGGCGATCCACTCGCCGCATTCGCTGCCCCCTGCTCGGATCCGGAAGCTCCGGTCGATAGGCTCGATGTGACGTTTGCCGAAGGCACCGCATCGTTCCACACACGACCGGCCCGCTTTCGCGCGCTCGATGGCTTCACCGTTCTCGCAGAAGGGCGCATCGACGGAATCGACTTCGAAGTCGATAGCTACTGGGACCTCGAGTACGCGACGTGGTCGGGGTCCGCCGAGAGTCTTTACGGCTCGAACCCGATGGTTGCTGCGCGCTTTCCGGAGCGGCCGGACGGCGCGTGCATTCTCCTCATCGACTGGGATCACACGGCGATCGAAGACGATCACAGCGCCTACACGGCGCACTTGCTCGACTGCGCCCAGAACGAGCTTCGAGAGCTGACCATCGAAGCGATGGACTGGTCTCCGGGCGGAGGAGAAGCGCGATGGTAGAAGAGAATCCATCCCTCGGCACCGCCACGGCTCGATCGCCGTCGACGTCGGACCTCACCCGCCAACCGGGCTTGTCTCGTGTATAACTGCTCGCCACAGCTTCGGTCGGGGGAACTGTCGGGGCTGGCCCGCCCAGCGCATCGCGGGCTCGAGTGGCCGCGTGCGCCCGACCGCTCTCCTATGCTCCCCGAACCACGCAAGCGCGCGGGGCCGTCCCCATCGTGCGCGAGCACCTGGGCGGGTTTCTCGAGCGTCTCGACGAGCGCGCGGGGTCGCT
>CAZYSW010000450.1:0-5155 GCA_964650105.1 uncultured Nannocystaceae bacterium | reverse complement strand
CAGCTTGGCGACGGGAGCTCCGGACGCGACGTCCTCGACGGTGCCGTCGGGGCGACGCAGCAACAAAACCCCCGCATTGGTCGGGCTCGCGAAGCCGACACCGGCAGCGCCCACGCGGTTGACGAAGATCGCCTGACACTTCTTGTCCGCGAGCTTGCGGCGTCCGGCCGAGATCAACGTCGACTCGACGGCATCCGCGTCGTCGGTGTCCACCGTTTGTGCGCCGAAGCCCAGGAAGAACACGTCGGGGTGACGCGCGACGAGGGTCTTCAGCACGTCGACGCCCCGCACCAGCGCGCCCTCGCGAAGCGACCGCTCGAGGTCGTCCTTGTCGAGCTTGTGATGACGCGCCGACGCATCGGCCGGCGCGAGGTCGGCGACGGCCGCCACCATCGCCACGAGATCGACGGGGTCTTCACCGAGCACTCGATCCATCGCGTCCAGCATCTCGTCGGCGGTTTCCACGTCCACGCGCCGTACGCCCGGCGGAGTCGGGCGCTCGACGGGCCCGGCCACGAGGGTGACGTCCGCACCCGCGGCCGCGGCGACCTCGGCGAGCGCGAATCCCATCGCACCGGTGGATGCGTTGGTGAGATAGCGGACGGGATCGAGGTAGGCACGCGTGGGTCCGGCCGACACCAGCACCCGCCGTCCCGCCCAGGAGTCGCCCCCGCCGACCTCGTCCACGAGCCCGCGCACGGCCTCGACGATCATCGGCGGATCGATCATCCGCCCCTCGCCGATCCAACCGCAGGCGAGATCGCCGGCATCGGGGCCCACGAATCTCGCCCCGCGGGACGCGAGCACCTGCAGGTTGTGCCGCGTCGCCGGGTGGCGCCACATGTTGGTGTTCATGGCGGGCGCCCACAGAACCGGCGCGCGCGTGGCGAGCAGGCAGGTCGTCACCAGGTCGTCGGCCATGCCCGCTGCCGCACGAGCCATCACGTCGGCCGTAGCCGGAGCCACGACGACGACGTCGGGCCAGTCGGCGAGCTCGATGTGCCCCACCCTGCCCTCCTCGACCGTGTCGAGGATCCGTCGACGCACGGGTCGTCGGCTCACGGTCGCCAGCGACATCTCGGTGACGAAGTGGGTGGCCGCCTCGGTGAGCAGCACCTGCACCTCCATGCCTCCCTTGACGAGCTGGCGAACGAGGTCGGGAGCCTTGTAGGCGGCGATCCCTCCGCTCACGCACAGCAAGACCCGCGGAGGCCCATCGTGTCGCGTGGCGGCGATGCGGCTAACCCTCCTCTTGCAGAGGGACGGTGCCCTCGACCGCAATCCCGTAGCCCTCGAGCCCGATGATCTTGCGGGGGTTGTTGGTGATGACGCGGATGCGCCGCAGCCCCAGGTTCTTGAGCACCTGGGCGCCCAGCCCGAACTGCCGAAACCCGGCCTCGGCGGGCTTGAGCCCCAGCCCCGTGGGCGCCGGCTCCTTGCGGAACAATCGATCGACGTCCTGCGTCGCCTCGCCGATGACGTAGAGGAACACGCCGCGCCCCGCCCTGTCGATCTGCCGAAGCGCCCCCCGCAAGCTGCGGCCGGAGTCCTGGCCGAACCCGAACACGTCGCCGAGGACCTGGGCTCGCTGGGCGCGGACCAGCACCGGCTCGTCTCCGCCGATGTCCCCCTTGATCATCGCCATGTAGTAGACGACCGGCTCCACCTTGGAGCGGAAGGTTCGAACGATCCACCCCGACGCCTCGGTGAGACCCAGCGCCGCCGAGGCCAAAGGCGCATGCGCGATCTCGTCGACCAGTCGCTCGCGACCCAGGCGGTACTCGATCAGATCGGCGATGGTCAAAATGGGAAGCTCGTGGCGTTGCGCGAAGACCACGAGGTCGTCCATGCGGGCCATCTCGCCGTCGTCGCGCATGATTTCGCAGATCACCCCCGCCGGCTTCAGCCCGGCGAGCCGCGCCAGGTCCACGGCGCCCTCCGTGTGCCCCGAGCGCACCAGGACCCCACCCGCTTGCGCGCGCAGAGGAAACACGTGCCCCGGGCTGACGAGATCGCGAGGCGTGGTGTCCTCGGCCACGGCGACGCGAATCGTCTCCGCCCGGTCGGCCGCGCTGATGCCCGTGGTGACGCCGCGCCGGGCCTCGATCGACACCGTGAACGCCGTACCCATGTGCCCGGGATCGGTGGGCACCATCATGGGCAAACGGAGCTGTTCGACGCGTTCGGGTGTCAACGCCAGACAGATGAGCCCCCGCCCGAAGCGACACATGAAGTTGACGTGCTCGGGCTTGCAGTGCTCGGCGGCGATCACGAGATCGCCTTCGTTCTCGCGATCCTTGTCGTCGACCAGAACGATCATGCCGCCGCTGGCGATGACCGCGAGCGCATCCTCGACCTGGGTGAATTGACCTTCGCTCACGTCGTTTCTCCCGACCCCATGAACCCCGCCTCTTGCAGGGCGACTCGCAGAGCCTCGGGGGTTTTCTGCCCTTCGACCTCCGCCAGACGCGCCACGTAGCGGGCCACCATGTCGACCTCCAGATTCACGCGCTGGCCCGAGACGAGCCGCCCGAGCGTCGTCACCTCCAGCGTGTGGGGGATGAGCCCCACCGAGAAACCCTCACCGTCCACCGCGTTGATCGTCAGGCTCACGCCATCCACCGCGATCGATCCCTTGACGGGCATGAACCTCGAGAGCTCCCGCGGCGCGTCGATCCACACCTCGTACGCGTCCCCGTGCCGGACCTTGCTGCGGACCACGCCGACCCCGTCGACGTGACCCGAGACCAGGTGTCCACCCAACGGATCGCCCAGGCGAAGCGAGGGCTCGAGGTTGACCACGGCGCCTCGCTCGAGGCTCCCCAGCGTCGTGCGCTCGAGCGTCTCGAACGCGGCGTCGACCGTAAACGTTCCGCGCTCGGCGTGGGTCACCGTCAGGCACACCCCGTCGACGCACACGCTGGCCCCCAGGGCCAGATCGGCGGCGTCGAGATCGGCGGCCACGCACAGCCGCCTCGCTCGCGGCCGCGGGCGCACGTCCTCGATCACGCCGGTCGTCCTGACCAAGCCGGTGAACACCGCGAGGTTTGTACACCACAGGGTCGTAGCGGGCCTCGCAACCCGGTGATTTCCCCGGCGCTGCCCTGCGAGGGCCGTTCCTCGCGCGGACCGCCCTCGGCTGCGCCGATGGCACGGCCTCCGCCGCCTTCAGCGTCGCGGTCGAACCACCGTGAGGAAATCCTCACCCACCCGCCGGTGGGCTTCGACCTCGACGCGCGGCGCCGCATCGACCCGCGGCCACGACACGCCCGCGAGCACCGGCCGCCCCTCACCGAGCAGGCGCGGTGCGTGAAACAAGCAGAACCGCTGCCAGGCCGCTTGCTCGACGAACGCTCCGAGGAGCCCGCCACCCCCCTCCACGAGGAGCGAACGGATCTCGCGCCGCCCCAGCACGCGCAGCGCCGCGGTGATCGACACCCGCCCGTGTCGGTCGGCCGCGATCTCCACGGGCTCGGCGCCGGTCTTCGCGATGCGCCGGCGAGCGCTCGCGGACGCCAGGTTCGTGTGCAGCACCAGCGCTCCCGATCGCAGCACGGCCGGCGTCGGACGAGCCCGGGCCGAGCGCAGACGTGTGTCGAAGACCACGGGGATCGGATCGACGCCGCGAACCGCCCGGACGTCCAGGCGCGGGTCGTCGAGCAGCACCGTGTTCACCCCCACGGCCACCGCGTGGTGCAAGGCGCGGAGCCGATGCCCTTCGGCGCGCGCCCGCGCCCCGGTGATCCACTTGCTGTGCCCACCGGGCATCGCGATCCTCCCGTCGAGGCTGCACGCGGCCTTGAGCGTCACGAACGGGATCCCGTGCCGCGCGTGGTGGAGGTAGTGCTCGTGAACCGCAGCGCAGGCGCGAGCCTCGACGCCCCGGACCATCTCGATGCCCGCGCGCCGCAGGATCCGAAACCCACGCCCGGACGCGTGCGGGGCCGGATCAGTGATGCCCACCACCACGCGCCGCACACCGGCCTCGATGATTGCGCGCGTGCAGGGGCCGGTCCGTCCTTCGTGGCAGCATGGCTCGAGCGTGACGTACAAGGTGGAGCCGCGCGCCGCGGCGCCGGCCCGTCGCAGCGCGAGGACCTCGGCGTGCGGCCCTCCGGTGGGGGCGCTCCTCCCGGAGCCGACGATCTCGCCGTTCTTCACCACGATCGCGCCTACGGAGGGATTGGGGTAGGTCGCGCCGAGTCCCCGCGCGGCGAGACGAACGGCCCGGGCCATCAGCTCCGCATCATTCACGGTCCTTGTCCCCCGCCTCCTGCTCGGCGAGCGCCTCGAACAAGGTGCGCTGTCCCTCGGGGTCGACGGCCTGGGCCTTCTCCATCTCCCCGAGCAGGTGCTCGAACTCCTGCACGTTCTCGAAGCTTCGGTAGACCGAGACGAAACGGATGTAGGCCACCTGATCGAGATCGTGCAGGTGCTGCATGATGCGTTCGCCGATCTCCGAGGACTGGATCTCACGGTCTCCGCGGGTCGCCGACCACTGCTCGGTCTGCGCCGCGATGGCCTCGAGCTGCTCCCGCTTGACGGGGCGTTTGCGGCAGGCCAGCTCCAGTCCTCGCATCAGCTTCTCGCGATCGAAGGGCTGCTTCCTGCCGTCGCGCTTGATCACCGTGGGGAGCGTCTCCTCGATGCGTTCTCGCGTGGTGAAGCGGTGACCACACGCGCTGCAGAGCCTGCGGCGCCGAATCGATTTGCCGTCGCGACCTTCGCGCGAATCGAGGACCTTGGTGCTCGGGCTGGAACAGACGGGGCAGCGCATTCAGATCGCGTCGACCTTGGCCACCCGCCGCTCGTGCCGACCACCTTCGAACTCACCTTGCAAAAACGCCGTGAGCACGTCGCTGGCCAGCCCGAGCCCGATGACCCGCCCGCCGAGGCAGAGCACGTTGGCATCGTTGTGCGCTCGCGCCATCCTGGCGCTGTAGGGATCGACGCACACCGCCGCCCGGATCCCCCGCATCCGGTTGGCGGACATCGCCATCCCCTGTCCGGTCCCGCAGATCAAGATGCCGAAGGCGCCCGGCTCGGCGGTGACCTTCTTGCAAACGTCGACGGCGACGTCGGGGTAGTCCACGCGATCGGACTCGGATGTCGCCCCCAGCTCCTCGACGACCTCGTGTCCGGATTGCTGCAGCAT
>CAZYSW010000449.1:0-5188 GCA_964650105.1 uncultured Nannocystaceae bacterium | reverse complement strand
GCGCGATCACCTATCTCCACAGTCCCGAGGGCACGCTCGTGCAGCGGCTGTTCATTCAGGACCTCGCCACGGGTCAACGACACGAGCTCTTCGTCCCACCCGAAGGCGGCGCGACCGAAGAGAACCTCTCGGCGGAGGAGAAGCTCCAGCGGGAACGAATGCGCGACCGGAGCTTGGGGATCACCCGCTACGCGTGGGCCAAAAAGCGCAATCGATTGCTGGTGCCGCTGCGCGGCGACATATGGATCCAGGACGGCGACGCGCCGCCCCGCAAGCTGGTGGAGGGCGGCGACGCGCCGATCCTCGATCCTCGAATGTCGCGCGACGGAGCCTTCGTCGCCTATGTCCATCGCGGCGAGCTCCACGTGGTCTCCGCCGGCGGAGGCACGCCGCGACGCTTGACCGAGGGGGCCGCCGAGAGCCTCACGCACGGGCTCGCGGAGTACATCGCCCAGGAGGAGATGGGACGGCACCACGGGTACTGGTGGTCGTGGGACGCCCGCCACCTGGCGTACACCGAGGTCGACGAGCGACACATCCCCATCTTCACCATCAGCCACTCCAGCGCCGACACTCCGTACGAGGAGAAGCACCGTTACCCGTTCGCCGGGGCCGCGAACGCCAAGGTTCGCCTGGGTGTGGTCCCCCGCGAGGGCGGGCGCACCACGTGGATGGATCTCGGCATGGAGGGGGAGGATCCCGAGGATCTCTACCTCGCCCGCGTCGCGTGGATGCCCGACGGCAGCTTGGTGGCGGCGATCGAGAACCGCGCGCAAACACGGCTCGATCTGGTGCGCTTCGACATCCGCACGGGCGCACGCACCGTCCTGCTGACCGAGCGCAGCGACGTGTGGATCAACCTCCACGACGTGCTCGAGCCCTTCGAGACCACCGAGGGGGAACTGGCGGGGGGGTTTTTGTGGGCGTCGGAGCGGGACGGGTTCCGACACCTCTACGTCCACGACCGCACGGGCGCGCAGGTCCGGCAACTGACCTCCGGAGAGTGGATGGTCGATGCGCTCGAGTGTCTCGACGAGGCCAACGGGTGGGTCTACTTCTCCGCCACCAAGGACGGGCCCACCGAGCGACACGTGTACCGGGTGCCGCTGGCGGACGGAGACATCGAACGACTCACCGAAAGCCCGGGCATGCACGGAGCCGTCTTCGATCGAGCCTGCACCACCTGGGTCGACATTCACAGCACGCTCGAGCATCCCCCCACATTCACCGTCCGGGCGGTGGGCGCTGCCGAACCGATCGCGCGCATCGAGGTCGATCCCGATCCTCGCGTCGCCAAGCTGGGCCTGACGCCGCCGCGCCTGGTCACCCTCCAGACGCGGGACGGCGTCACCCTGCACGGCGCCATCTACGAGCCCCAGGGACGCACGCCGCCGTATCCTACGCTGGTGAGCGTGTACGGGGGACCCCACGCGCAACGCGTCACCGCGAGCTGGGGGATGACGGTGGACATGCGGGCCCAGTACCTGCGCGACCTCGGCTATCTGGTGTTCAAGCTCGACAACCGCGGCTCCGCTCGCCGTGGGCTGGCGTTCGAGGGCGCGATCAAGTACGACCTGGGCAACATCGAGGTCCAAGACCAGGTCGACGGGGTGCGCTGGCTCGTCGATCAAGGGCTGACCGACCCCGAACGGGTGGGGATCTACGGCTGGAGCTACGGCGGCTACATGGCGGCCATGGCCCTGGTCCGTGCGCCCGAAACCTTCAAGGTGGGCGTCGCCGGAGCACCCGTCAGTCGCTGGGACGCCTACGACACGCACTACACCGAGCGGTACATGGGAACACCGCAGAGCAACCCCGAGGGGTATCGTTCCAGCAGCGTCATGACCCACGTGGAAGCCATGCGGGGGTCGCTCTTGCTGGTGCACGGGCTCATCGACGAAAACGTCCATTTCCGGCACACCGCGCACCTGCTCGACGCCCTGATCGCCGCCCGCAAGGACCACCAGATCCTCCTGTTCCCGGCCGAGCGCCACATGCCGCGTCGCGAGAAGGACCGGGTCTACATGGAGGAACGCATTCGCGACTTCCTCGCCGAGAAGCTGTGAAGTACGTCCTGAAGACCCCTGCGCCCGCGCGGGCGCGATTCGACCTCGAGCGCGAGCTCAACCCTCAGCAGCGGGCGGTGGTCGAGGCCCCCCTCGGCAAGGTGCTGGTGATCGCGGGGGCCGGGACCGGCAAGACCCGCACGCTCACCTATCGAGTGGCGCGGCTGGTCCAGCGGGGCTGCCCCCCCGAGCGCATTCTCCTGTGCACGTTCACCAACCGAGCCGCCCGCGAGATGGTCGGCCGGGTCGAGGCGCTTCTGGGGCTCGACATGCAGCGGTGTTGGGCGGGGACCTTCCATCACATCGGCAACCGCCTGCTTCGGCGCTTCGGCGAGCCGCTGGGGCTCGCGCCCGACTTCGGCATCCTCGATTCCGAGGATGCGCGCACGCTGCTCGGCAGCGTCATCGGCGAGTTGGGGCTCGAGAAGATCACGGCCCGTCGGTTCCCCCAACCCAAGCTGCTGCACGCGCTGTTCGGGCTGGCTCTGGGCACCGGTCACCCCCTCGATCGTGTCCTGCGCGAGCACGCGCCCAAGCTGGTTTCGGAAGCAGCGGCGATCGAGGCGGTGATGGCCAAGTACGCCCGCCGAAAGCGGGAGATGAACGTCTGCGACTTCGACGATCTCCTGTGGCTGTGGCAGCGCTTGATGCGAGAGCCCGCGTACGCCCCCGTCGCCGACGAGATCCGGCGATGCTTCGACCACGTGCTCGTCGACGAGTACCAGGACGTCAGCGCGCTGCAGGGCGTGCTGTGCGACGAGATGGCGCGGGTCTCGGGGAGCCTGACGGCGGTCGGTGACGACGACCAGTCGATCTACGCGTTCCGAGGCGCGGATTTTCGGCAGATCGCGCTGTTTCAGGAGCGCCACCCCGACGCGCGGATCCTGCGTTTGACCATCAACTACCGCTCCACGCCCGAGATCCTCGCGCTGGCCAACCGCTCGATCGCACACAACCGGCTGCAGCATCGCAAGGCGCTGCAATCGGTCAAGCACGCCGCCATGCGCCCCGCCGTCGTCCCCCTACGCGACGTCTACCAGCAGGCGGAGTTCGTGGCGCAGCGGCTTCTCGAGGTGCACCACGAGCAGAACGTGCCGCTGTCCAAAATCGCGGTGCTGTACCGCAACCACAGCCACTCGCTGGAGCTGCAGGTCGAGCTCGAGCGGCGCTCGATCCCCTACGGCGTGCGCAGCGGCGTTCGCTTCTTCGAGCAGGCGCACATCAAGGACGTGATCGCGTACCTACGCGCGCGGGAGAACCCGCGAGACACCCTGGCGTGGGTTCGCCTGCTCCGGCAGTGGCCGGGCATCGGAACCCAAACCGCCGAGCGCCTGGCGCAGACGCTCGCCGACACCGCCGGCGACCTTCGCAGCCCGCTCGATACCCTGCGCCGGGAGATCGGCCGCATGCGCGGTCGTGGTCGGCAAGCGCTCGAGCGTCTGGCTTACCTGTGGGAGGTCCTCGGCGCCCCCGAGCAGCAAAACCCGGGCGACGCCATCCGCAAGGTCGTCGAGGCTCACTACGCGGAGTATGCCGACCGCGCCTTCACCAACGCCGCGACCCGCAAGGAGGACCTCGAGCACCTCGCCGACTACGCGCGGCGCTACGACGCGGCGGAGGCGTTCTTGTCCGAGCTGGCGCTGGCCGAGGGCATGAAGGCCGAGACGATCCTGGGTGCCGACGCGCCCGACGAACGGGTGGTCCTGTCCACGATCCACCAGGCCAAGGGCCTTGAGTGGCCGATCTGCTTCGTGCTCTCGTTGTCCGAGGGTCGCTTTCCCTCCGCCCAGGCGATCCGCACCCCTCCCGAGCTCGAAGAAGAGCGGCGCCTGTTCTACGTGGCGGTGACGCGGGCCGCCGACGAGCTGTACCTGTGCTACCCCACCGTCGAACAGGGACCCAACGGCCCGTCTCGTCTGCAGCGCCCCAGTCGTTTCTTGACCGAGCTCGACCACGCACCCGTCGTCTTCGATCGCTGGGAGATCGACGAGGCGCCGCTCGAGACCTGAGCGGCGTCGCGCCGACGCGAGCCCACGAAGTCGCGGAGCGGTCCGGGACGGAGCTCGGCTCGGAGAAGCTCGCCCCGGACCGCCCTCGCGGTCGATGGGCTCGGCTGGAGTGATGCGGCAAGGCTCGGGACCCGTGGCGGGAACGCCGAAAGCCTCGCCGTCTTCGTTGGTCGCGCGACCGCGCCCCGCGGATCCATGGGGCCGGCCGACGCCCCCGGTCCCGAGGCTGCACCGCGACCTTTCGACGCAGGGGGGCTCCCGGCTCCAGGTGCAGCCCGTCGTGACCCGGCTGCTCGTCCCGCTCGCGGTGCGACGACGATCACGCCCCGAGCCGCGGGCGGGCGGGCGGCTCCTGGACCCGCAACGCGCAGCAAGCCGGGCGAACGCCCCGCGTCACACCTCGCCGAGGAAGCGCGCGGGTGTCCAAACCCTGTGGCTGGGTCGCTCCCACGCTCGCGCCCATGCGGGGTCCGGTTCCCCGGGATCGCCCAACTCGGCCGCGAGAGAGCGCCGGAAGAGCTCGCGCCCCAGCTCGACGGTCTCGTCGCGGGTGAGGATCGCGCGACGGCACAGGTCGCGAAGGCGGTCGCGCATCACCGCCCGGTCGACGCCGCGCCGCACGAGATCGTCGGCGACGCGAATCACACCGGCCCACGACACGCTCTCGAGGCGCCAAAGCGCCGCCGCCATCTGAAACGCACCGAGGCACCCCACCACCCCGGGCGCGAACTCCAAGAACGCGTCGGGGTCGGTGTGCCGCTCCCGCCGGATGAACGCACGCAGCACGCCGCGCCCCGGAAGGAGATCCCGGCGCGCCCGGGCGATGGCGTTCGCGTCGGATGGCAGCACCCCGTTGAGCCGAAGGATGCGCGGCAGATCGCTGGTCGGGATTCGCCCGGCCAGCGAGTCGGCGTACAGGGCATAGGTGACCGGGTCGGTCTCCAGGTCGTCGCCGAGCAAGACCTCCTCGGCCCCTTCGGGGAGGCTGGCCCGCCCCGCCATCAAGGCGGTCATCTTGAAACCGAGCTGTTCCCGGAACCGGCGCACCCGCCCCCGGCGGAGCACCCCCGCCCAGTCCTTGAACGTGGTGCCGTCGAAGCCGATGCCGTCGAG
>CAZYSW010000448.1:1590-5193 GCA_964650105.1 uncultured Nannocystaceae bacterium | reverse complement strand
GTCGTCCCGCAGCGGATGGAAACCCGCCAGATGCACGACGAAGCGCTCGAGGGGGCGGGAACGCTGCAGGATGCCGGCGCCGACCTCCAGGGCCAGCTTGCCTAGGGTCTTGGGGGCCCCGGCGACCGTACGAGGCCGGCGCGAGGCGGCCACCATGCGCAGGGCGACCAACCCGGCGAGGATCCCCAGAGTGCTCAAGAGCGCGGTGGTCGTTCGCATGCGAATTGCCTCCGGCCGTTGCAACGTGAAGCACGCCGGCACGGCCGCAAGCGATCGGCCCCGCGACCGACTCAGCCCTTGGGGGGCGGGTAGCTCAGGTACAACACGTGGTCACCGATCCGGACCTCGTCGCCGGGCGCCAGATCGACCCTTCCCTGCACCTTCGTCCCGTTGACGAGGACGTCTGCTTCGGTGACCACGAGCTCGGCGAGGCGAGGGGGGCCGGCCCACTCGATGGTCGCCACGGCTGCGGGGCCGTCGGGGCCGAGCGACACCTCGATGCCCGGCCCGAACCCCACGCGGTGGCTGCCGGGGAGCACCAGGTGGTACCCCGAGGCGTGGTTGGGCCCGCGGCTGCGCACGATCGCCGCCTGGGCCGCGCCGAGATCGTGGTGGAGGATCCACCCGAGCTCGTTGGCCAATGCCCCCGCGGTCTCGGGTCGGGCCGCAGGGTCTTTCTCGAGCGTCCGATGGACCAGATCGACCAGCTTGCGCGGAAGATCGGCGCACGCCGGGTGCTCGGTGAGCGGGGTCGGGGTCGTCTTGGCGTGCGCGCGCAGCCAGGCCGCGGGATCGTCGGCCAGCTCTCGCCGTGCCGCGCTCCAGGACTTGTTGGGGAAGAACGCGGTGTGCCCCGACAGCATCTCGTAGAGGATGAGCCCCAGGCTGTACACGTCGGCGGCGGGCGTGAGCGCTGCGGCCGTCATCTGCTCGGGCGCGGAGTACTGGGGGGATCCCGTGAGCACCGTGCCCACCGTCACGTTGTCTCCCGTCGCGCCCGCGCCCCACGAGCGTGCCGAGCTGAAGTCGAGGATCTTGACCGTCCGATCCGGCTCCACCCACAGCCGCTCGGGTGACAGATCGCGGTGCACGATGTCGGCCTGATGGACCTCGGCCAGACCGAGGCAGGCCTGATGAACGAAGCCGGCCGCGTCCGCCGGGGGAAGAGGGGTGTCGAAGTCGTGCCACTGGTGCAGCGGCGCACCTTCGAGGGCTTCGGTGAGGATGTACCAGTGATCGCCGGGCCCCATGCCGCTGTCGTGGACCTTGATCACGTGCCGGTTGGTGAGCGTCCCGAGGACCGCCACCTCCCGCAGCGCACGACGAGCGGTTTCCTCCGAGCTGACCGGATCCAGGGAGACCTTGAGCGCCTGGCGCTCGGGCATCCCAGGCACGTCCACTTCGTAGACCCACGCGTGGGGGAACCTGCGAAGGACGCGATGGACCTTGAAGTCTCCGAACGTGTCACCGGGTTGGAGCTCGAGCGCCATGCGACCATGTTAGCAGGGTCCAACGTGAGCCTCGGTAGGCTCGAGATGCGCGTTCTCGACCCCCGCACGCCTCGCGGTTCCTACCCGGTCGTACATTCGCGATCACACGACGAGGTGGCCTACACAGGCGATCACGAGGTGCGACGATCCCGAGCGGTCGGGGGCGGGTAGGCCAGCTCCAGCCGTAACGGTCCCATCTGAAGGATCGTGCCGGCGGGGAGGCGAACCCGGTGCGCGAGCACGTGGCCGTTGGCCTTGACCGTGCCGTCGGTGACCAGCGGCTCGAGCTCCGCCTCCCGATCGCCCCCCGTCCACTCCAGCACGGCGAGCGGACGGCCACCTTCCTCGCCGGCCAGGCAGATCTCGCAGTCGATGCTGGTACCGACCCGATGGATCCCGGGGAGGACCACGTGCTTTCGCAAGGCGCCGCTGGGGAAGCGGACGTGCAGGATGGCGCCGCGCAGGGTTCCGAGGTGGTGGTGCATCACCCACGCCAGCTCGTTGGCGAGCGCGCCCGCGGTCTGTGGCCGCGCGGCGACGTCCTTCGAAAGGGCGCGATGAACGATGGAGATCAGGCTCGGGGGGAGCCGCGGCCCCACGGGCAGGCGATCGAGCGCAACGACGGGGTTCTTGACGTGGGCGATCAGCCACTTCAGGGGCTCGTCCGCGAGTCGGGCCTGCACGGCGCTGAGGGGCTCGTCCGCAAACAGCGGGCTGCGACCACTGAGGAGCTCGTAGAGGACCACGCCCAGGCTGTAGACGTCGCTGGCCGGGGTCAGCTTGCCCACCTGGATCTGCTCGGGTTGGGCGTAATGGGGCGTCCCCACCAGCATGTGACCCACCGTCGCGTTGGCGCCGATGGTCGAATCGACGTCCCACGCGCGTGCCAAGCCGAAGTCCAGCACCTTGATGGTGCCGTCGGGGAGCCTCCACAGATTGTCCGGCTTGATGTCGCGGTGCACGACCCCGGCGCGATGCGCTTCGTCGAGACCCAGACAGGCCTGATGCACGATGCGGACGGCCTCCGCCGGAGCCATGGGGCGGTCGACGTCCACGCGCGTCGACAGCGGGCTGCCGTGCAGCAGCTCCATCACCATGTACCAGCGTTCGTCGTCGCCCAGGCCGTGATCGTAGATGTGGACGACGTGCGGGTTGCCGAGAGCGCCGAGGATTCGAATCTCCCGCAGGGCGCGGAGGGCCGTCGCCTCGGAGTCGACGGGTTCCTTGGAGATCTTGAGCGCGACGGGGTGGTCGTAGCTCGGCGAGGTGGCCTCGAAGACGTTGGCGAACGTGCCCTCGCCGAGCGCACGAACCAGTCGAAAGCCCGCGTACGTCTGGCCCACTCGGGGCGGGCGCCTGGTGTGAGTCGGCACCTCGGTGGTCATCGTCGGCCCTTCTTGCGGTGCCCCGGCGGGATCCGATGGTCGCTCTTCCCCTCGCGATGCGGATCGGATTTTCGCTTCTCGTGGCGCCGGGCATCGGGGTCGTGCTTGGGGCCGCGCGGGCGCGGCTTGCTGCGCTTGGCCGGCTCGGAGCGTGGGGGCTTTTTGCGCGCGCGGTCGGGCTCGTCGTCGCGATCGTCGGTGCGTGCGTCCTCCTCGGGGGCGTCCGCCCCGGGGGCCGGGTGGGGCTCGGGTGCCGCACCGACCGCCGCGGAAGGCGGCGCGGCGTTGGACGGAGCCGACCGTGTGGCGGCGGGCGTTTCGGAGGTGCCGTTGCAGTCACGCACCAGCACGGCCACCACGAGCCAGACGATCATCCCGCACGCCACCAAACCCAGCACCAACCAGCCGTGGCGACGACGCGCGGGGAGGGGACCGGGTCCGGGAGACTCGACGGCGAGCACCGTCTGGTAGACCCCCGAGGGGGGAGGCCGCATGGCGCCCCCCGCCGAAACCGTGGCCGTGTGAGCCCCCGAAGCGGCCGCGGTGAGCGGTGCGGCCACGAACCCGCTCGCGGACGGGACCGTCGGCATCGTGCCGATCACGGGCATCGTCTCGCCTTTGGAGGCCGCCGATGCGGCCGGGACCGTCGGCGCCGTGCCGGTGACGGGCATCGGCCCCTCGGCGGCCGGAAGGGGCAGCAGCGTTCCACCGCGCGACCACCCGGGATC
>CAZYSW010000448.1:0-1580 GCA_964650105.1 uncultured Nannocystaceae bacterium | reverse complement strand
GTCGCTCCCGGTCGCCTCGGCGGCCATCGCCAACGCGACGGGGCTCGTCAGGTTCTCCGCCGGAGGTGGAGGGGGCGGAGCCGGTTCGGCGCGGACGATCCGAGGCATCGCCAGCGGCGGCGCAGGGGACAAGAGGGGGTTGCCGGGAATCGATGTCGGCGATCGGGTCGCAGCGTCGGTGGAGAGCGCGGGCCGCCCCGAAACCGCCGGAGCACCCCCCACGTCGATCGCCTCCAAGGCTTCGCGGGCCTCTCGCGCCGACGCGAAGCGTTCATGGCGTTCCTTGGCCAGCAAGCGCAGGCACACGTCTCGGAGCGCCGGGGGAACACCCGCCGGCATGGGCGGCGGGTCGGCGATCATGTGCATGCGCAAGACGAGGGTGGCATCGTCGGCGTCGAACGGCGGGGCGCCCGTGAGCATCTCGTACAGCAGAACGCCCACGGCGTAGAGGTCGGTGCGTCCGTCGATCTTGCCGCCGGCCGCCTGTTCGGGGCTCATGTAGCGGGGAGTGCCGAAGATCAACCCCGCGCGGGTGAGCTTCTCGTCCCCCTCGCCGGGATCGAGGAGCTTGACGATGCCGAAGTCGACGAGCTTGACGTGCTCGTCGCCGTCGTCGTCGCGGACCACGAACACGTTCTCCGGCTTGAGATCGCGGTGGACCAGCCCCCGTCGATGCGCGTGCTCGAGGGCCTTGAGGATCTGCCCCGTCAGGCGAACGGCTCTCGCGGGGGCCATCGGCTCGCCCACCAACCGGCGAAGCTCCTGGCCGTCGAGGAGCTGCATGACCAGGTACTTCAGGCCCCCCTCGGAGGTCCCGAAGTCCATCACCTGCACGATGTTGGGATGGTCCAGCTTGGAGGCCGCCAACGCCTCACGGTCGAATCGCTTGGACACGAATTCGTCGACGGTCAGCTCCGGTTTGAGGACCTTCACCGCCACCGGGCGATCGAGCGTGAGGTGCCGCGCTCGATACACGGCTCCCATGCCGCCCTGACCCAGCTTGTCGAGCAGCTCGTAGCGCCCGTCGAGCACCTCACCGATCAGCGCCTCGACTGCGCCACCCGTTGCCGGCGCGGTCCTCCCCTCCGGCGAGTCTTCGGCCGCGCGCACCACGACGAGATCGGCAGTATCGCCGCCCGCCGTCGAGAGGGTCAAACACGCACCTGCCGCATGCGCCACCGGGCGATCGCACCGCTCTCGACAGGGGCGGAGCGGTCTGCCAAAAGAGCGTGGTGGGCACCCCAGGCAAGCCCGACGTCACCGAGGCGTTGGAGTTCGGACCGTTCGGCGGACGCTTCGTCGCCGAGACGTTGATGCCGGCGGTCGAGGAGCTGGGACGGGCCTGGCCCGCCGCCTGGAACGACCCGAAGTTCCGCGCCGAGTACGAGGACATCCTCGCGAGCTACGTGGGGCGTCCCTCTCCCCTGACACCCGCGCGTCGCTTCGCCGATGCGGTCGGGGGCGGCCGGATCTTCTTCAAGCGCGAAGACCTCAATCACACCGGATCCCACAAGATCAACAACTGCGTGGGGCAGGTGCTGCTGGCGCGGCGCATGGGGAAGACCCGGATCATCGCGGAG
>CAZYSW010000447.1:0-5203 GCA_964650105.1 uncultured Nannocystaceae bacterium | reverse complement strand
GCTGCGCTCGCCTACCAGCTGCTCCTTCGAAGCGGACAGCAGGACATCGACGACCTCGTCCGCCGCGAGCAGCAGCGCTTCACGCAGTCGGTGAGCGCGTTGGTCGCCGAGCAGCGGACCGCACCGACCGAGCCCCCGACTCCGACCATCGTCGACGACCCGCAGGCGCTGGCGCTGGCCGAGCTCGATGCGCCCGTCGAGGCTGCCGAGGATCTCGGCGACGCCGTCGAAGCGGTGGACGGGGTCCCGACCGACGACGTCGAGGCGCAGCCCCCCGCCGAGGACCCGGTGCCGGAGGCTGCCGCGACACCGACCCCCGCGCCCGCCAAGCCCTCGACCCCGGCGAAGAAGTCCGGGCGGCGCGCCACGTCGAAGTCGAACGACGCCCCGGCGGAGCCTCCCCGCAAGGCCGATGCCGCGCCCAGCCCCGCACCGCCCAAGCCCGCGCCCAAGCCCGCGCAGAACCAGAGCCCCGAGGCGCTGTTGAAGGAGGCTCAGTCGGCACTGTCGTCGGGCCAGGCCGGCACCGCCTACCGTCTGGCCGCGCAGAGCCACAAGATGAAGCGCTCCCACGCGGCGCTGCGCATCATGGTCCGCGCCGCGTGCCGAACCGGCAACGAGAACAACGCCAAGAGTGCGTTCCGTCAGCTCCCTGTCGCGGATCGCTCGGGCATCCGCGCCGAATGCCGCAAGCACGGCGTCCGTCTCGGGCTCTAGCGTGTCGGACACGTCCGGCGAGGCGACGACACCCGTCGCCGCCGCGGGTGGCCACGTTGCTCGACGCCCCGAGGCTCGAACGACGCTCGAAATTCCTTCGGTCCTGCGCCTGGACCGCCGCTGGCCGCGTTGTCACCCCACGCGGCTCCGTCCACTTCCGGCCGTGGCCGTCGGTCGAGGTCACGCGTGCTCGGGGCGGAGCGTCAGCTTATCCCCGTCTTGGCGACGACGCCTCGGAACATGTTGAGCGTCCGCTCCAGGCTCTCGATGACCTCCTCGAGGCTTCGGGCATCCTGCGAGCGGATCTCCTCCTCGGCGCGGTCGAGGACGGCTTCGGCCTTGGCGATGGCGTCGCGACCGAAGCTGGTGCCGCTCATGATGCCCTGCACCTGTGGGAAGAGCTCGCGCACGTCGGCGATGAGGCGCTCGGCCTGCTGGCGTTGGCGCTCGAACTCCTCGGAGGCCCGGACCTCGACCATGTAGCTCTGACTGTTTTCGACGAGGCGCTGCAGCTCTTCCTCGGTCAGACCGCTGGTGGCGGTGACGGTGATGCTCTGCTCGCGCCCCGTCTCCAGATCCTTGGCCGACACGCTCACCAGGCCGTCGGCGGAGATCGAGAAGGTCACCTCGACCTCCACCTCGCCGCGCGGAGCCTTGCGCAGACCGCTGAGGATGAACTCGCCGAGTAGCTCGTTCTCGGCCGCCTTCTCGCTCTCGCCCTGCAGGACCAGGATCTTCACGGACGTCTGGTTGTCCCGCACGGTGGTGAAGATGTGCGAGGCGCTGGTGGGCACCGTGGTGTTCTGCTCGATGAGCGTGTGGAAGTACCCGCCCACGATCATGATGCCCAGGCTGTGCGGGGTGACGTCGAGCAGGAGCACGTCCATCGACTCGTCGACCAGCGCGGCGGCCTGGATCGAGGCACCCAAGGCCACGACCTCGTCGGGATGGACGCCTTTGCACGGCTCGAGCCCGAAGAACTCCGCCACGCGGCTTTGGATGAGGGGCATGCGGGTCATTCCCCCCACCAGGATGACGTCGTCGAGATCGGAGCGGTCGATGTTCGCCTCGCCGAGGGTCTTTTCGCAGATCGCGATGGTTCGCTCCACGAGGTCGCGGGTGAGCTCCTCGAGCTCGTCGCGGGTCAGGGTCTCCTGCATGTGGAAGGTCTGACCGCTGGGCGTGGTGTAGAGAAACGGAAGGTCGATGAGCGTCTCGCGGGCCACCGACAGCTCGCAACGCGCCTTCTCGGCCGCATCCTTGATGCGCTGGAGGGCCATTCGATCGTCGCGGAGATCGACGTTGGTCTTCTCGCCGAATGCCTGCGTCAGTCGATCCATCACGCGGAGGTCGAAATCCTCGCCGCCCAGAAACGTGTCACCGGCGGTCGAGATGACCTCGAACACGCCGTGGCCGATGTCCAGGATCGAGATGTCGAACGTTCCGCCGCCGAGGTCGTACACCGCGACCTTGCGCTCCAGATCCTTGCCGAAACCGTAGGAGAGCGCCGCCGCCGTCGGCTCGTTGATGATGCGAATGACGTCGAGGCCTGCGATGCGACCGGCGTCCTTGGTGGCCTGCCGTTGGTTGTCGTTGAAATAGGCGGGTACGGTGATCACCGCCTTCTCGACCGGGCCACCGAGGTATTGCTCGGCGATCAGCTTCATCTCTTGCAGGATGAAAGCGCTGACCTCGGGAATGCTGTACACCTGGTCGCGGAGCTTGATCCGCACGTCGCCATGGGGTCCCTCGACGATGGTGTACGGACAGGATTGCTGAACCGCCCGCGCCGCGGGTGAATCCCACCGCCGGCCGATCAACCGCTTGGCGGCATAGACCGTATTTTGTGAATTGGTGACCGCCTGGCGCTTGGCGATGTGACCGACGAGGCGCTTCCCACTCTCGGAGATCGCGACCATCGAAGGGGTCGTCTTGTACCCCCCTTTGTTGGGGATCACGGTGGGGACCCCGTCCTCGACGATGGCGACGCAGGTGTTGGTGGTCCCGAGGTCGATGCCGACGACGTTTTCCATGTGAGAATCGCAGTGTGGGTCCGGGCGCTCCGACCGACGGCGCGCGCTGGAGCCGCATGCGAGGCTAGTTCACCTTGATGGATTTGAGAAGGGCACGAATCTCCGGATCGTCCGGGCGGAGCTGTTCGGCGAGCATCGCCTGGTGCCTCGCCGACTCGGTCTGCCCCGCGGCGAGGAAGGCCCGTCCGATCATCAGGTGGAGGCTCACCTGCTCGGCGGGCTTGCGCGTCGACGCTCCGCTGGCGAGCTCCCTTTGAAGCGCGTCGAACGCGGCCAGGGCGAAATTCCTGGCTTTTACGGCGTCGCTGCGGCGGACGGCGTCTGCGGCATGCGCGAGATGCTCCACCGTGGGGTGCGCCTCGGCGGCCTCGACCAAGAGCGCCGCCGCCTCCGTGAGCTGGCCGATTTCGACGAAGCTGCGCCCCCGGGCGAACGCAGCGGCGGCGCGCTCCCGTTTGGCATGCTCCCGGACCTCCTGCCACCGCGCTTGCAACTCGACGTCGGTCGGATCGGCACGCAGCGCGAGGCGATAGAAGTTGGCCGCAGCCGCCCACTTCTCATCGGCCGCGGCCGCCTCGGCCTGTCGTCGGTACCGGGCCGCCTCCTCCCGTCGCTCCGCGACCACACGCTCCCGCTCCCGTCGTGCTCGCTCCTCGGCACGCCGCTGCCGACGCTCGGCGGCCTCGGCCTCCTCCTGCCGGCGACGCATCTCGTCGAGGGCCCGCTGCGCAGCGAGCTTCTGCTCGGCCATTCGCTTGCGCCGGGCCCGTTCCTCGATGTGTCGATCCACGTACGGGTTGCGATACTCGGCCTTCTGCAGGCTGGCATGCGCCTTCTTGGCACGCTTGAACAGCGGCGCCATGAGCCCCTGAAACGACCCGAGGTTCTTGCCGTAGTAGGCGTCGGGATGAAGCCGACGGCTCGTCTCGTGATAGGCCCGTCGAATGGCCTTGAGGTCGTGGGTCGGGGCCAGACCGAGGAACGAGAAATCGTCGAGCGTCTTCCCCTGGTCGCACAAGGCAAGGAGCCATCGCTGGTCCGGCACGGGGATCGCCAGCGACGGATCGATGCGGGGGTCGTCCTCGGGCACCAGGGGGATCACGAACCGCTCGAACTCGACCTCCTCGGCCCCACCCTCGAGCGCCTCGGGCTCGGCGGGCGCGGGCGGAGAGCGGGTGTCGGGCGTGCGCGCGCCGGCGAGTTGGGCTTCGAGCATCCGGCGGCGGCGGTCCGGCGCCCGCTCGCGCAGGACCTTCGTGTCCGAGGGACTGGCGCGACGGTTCGCGGGCGTGGGGTTCGGTCGGGGTGGAGCGTCGTCGCGCAGCACGACGGCCCCGAGATCCACCAGCCGTTCGAGGATCCGCTCCGCATCGCCGCCGCGCAGCCCACTCATCGCGATGACCTCACCCACCGTGAGCACGCGATCGATCCGACTGAGGACGAAGTATTCGTGCGGCAAAAGGCCCAGAGATTCCGGGGCGACGTCCGGATTCGCGGCGACCCTCTGTGTTCGCTCCAGCCCCACGAGAGCGCTCAATTTAGCGCACCAGCGTCGACCGCCCCAAGCCTCGATGCGGCACACCGCGACGGCCCGCGGGAACGGCTGTCCAGGGGCGGGCTCGAAACCGAGGGGGCTCGGCGGCCGACGGCGGGCACCCGACCGTTCGAAACGGTCCCGCTGAACGGGGCGCGGCCACGCCGGGCGTAGGGGTCGTAGGCTATACCTCCGGGGCATGGCTCGTACGACCGCAGCGTGCCTGCACCGCGTCGGTGCAGGAGGGCGGACCGACGACGAGCGGGCCGCATCGCGCGCCCTACCCCGCTGGGTTCCGTTGCTCGCCTTGCTGGGCGCGACCGCGGCGTGCCGCCCGCAGGACGCCACCACGGTGCCCGACCGGGTTGCGCAGGCCAAACCGACGTCGGACATCGACCTGGGTCCGCGCGGCGTCCAAGTGCTGATCGATGCGATGAGCACCGGTGACGTCGCGCCCGTCCGCGCGTGGATGTCCCCGGAGCTCCGCGCACGGCTTCCCCTCGACACGCTCGAGCGGGCGAGCGCCAGGATCCAGGCGAAGTTCGGCGAGCCGCTCGGCATCCTCGAAGAACACACCCATCGCGAAGGCACGCTGCGGTGGTACTCGGGGTTGATCGTCTACCAGCAGAAGCCTCGGCGGCGTGGGGGCGACGCCGACACGACGGTGCTGACTCCGATGCTGTACCAGTTCGCCATCGACGAGCACGGCGCACTGGTTCGACTCTTGGTGCGCGAGCACTGGTTGTTGGAGAACGTGCGTCCCCCGGCCGACGACTACATTCCGATCACCCGGTTCCATTTCCCGGCACGGGGCGAGTGGTACGTGCTCCACGGGGGCCGCACCCGGGCGACGAACTACCATCACGGGAGCCGAAGCCAACGCTTCGCCTACGACCTGGTGATCAAGAAGGGGGGCCGA
>CAZYSW010000446.1:0-5210 GCA_964650105.1 uncultured Nannocystaceae bacterium | reverse complement strand
CAGACGCGACCGGTCACCGACGCCGCCGCGTCCGCGAGCGACCCCTCGCCGAGCCCCGAGACGTCCAGTACCGCCACGCGCTCGTTGCCGTCGCAGGCCACCCCGACCGCGTCACCGCCGAGATCGACGATCTGCCAGGCGCCCGCACAGTCGCCGCCCTCCAGGCCGGCGAGGTCGACCCGTCCCGGCGCCGCCTGGGGATCGGCGGGATCGAGAACCAAAAGCGTGCTGGTGTTCGTCCAGTTGGTCTCCGCATCGTACAGATGGTTGTTGAACACCGCGACCAGCATCCGACCCGACGGCGCGTGGTCCAGCAACAAGATGGGCTCGAGCTCGCCGAGGGCCTGGGTCACCACCGCATCGGTGAAGGCACCGCCGACGAAGATCCGGTCCACCCTCACCGTGTCGCCGGCGTCGTAATCCGCGAAGAAGGCGTAGGGGAGCGAGAGCAAGCGGCCCTCGTCTTGCGCGGGATGGTGCCCGATGAGCACGTGCAGGTGGCCACCCGCCATCGACAACCCGTAGGGCTCGTCGAGCTTCTCCCCGTCGTAGCCTCCGTCGAGATCGTTGGGCTTGAAATCGAGGTCGATCGCCCCGCGATAGACCGCGCCTCGGGGGTCGCCGGGGCTGAACACCTCCAGCCGATCGTCGAGCGTCTGGCTCACCAGCACGAGCGTGCACGTCTCGCCCGCCGGACACCCCAGCATCCCGCCCGGCGGCGGCACCCCCGAGTCGCCGGACGTCTCCGTACCGTCCGTCGTCGCCGTGTCCGACCCCGTCTCGCCGTCGGAGTCCCCGGACGTCGGCGGATTGTCGGGCAGACATCCTGCGGCCAGGACGATCAGGAGCAGACCTCGGGCGGTCGGGAGATCGGGCACCATCGCCGAAACGGTATCAGACGACCCGACCCCTCGCCCGTGCCCCGCGCACAGTGCGTCGATCCGAAGTCAGCGCGCGCCGAGGGCGACTTTCATCAGGAGCAGGGCTTCGCGCCCCGCGTTGGCGACGAGCTGGCTCTCCTCGGGCTCGCTGGCGACCGGCCGCAGCCCACCTTTGCCCATCACGTAGTTGGACTCGAGCGTGCGCCCCTTGAGCTGGTCGAGAAACGCGGGCTCGGTGAGCTCGACGTTGCCGCGATAGTCGTAGACCCGCACCCGGTTGATCTCCCCGCGCGCGTTCACGCCGATCCCGACCTCCAGGGTCAACACGCTCCCGTCGAGGATCTTGGGCTTGGTCCGGGGGTCGATGAAGATCGCCACGCCCAGGAAGTTGCCGGCCGCATCGTGAGCGATGAAGAACTCGGGGGTCTTGTCTTCGGGGTACAGCTCGAAACCGAGGACCTTTTCGAGGTGGCGAACCTCTTCGTCGTCGTACTGGTAGCGCTTGATCTTCCAGGCGTTCGGATCGGCGTTCGGAAACAGCTTCATCAAGTTGCGATGGGTGATCGCCCAGCTCCCCCACTTGGCCAGGTGCGCCTGGGCCGGGCGCGACGGCGCCAGAACGGCCGCCAGACCCACGGCGAAGGCCACGTTGCGCAAAAGACGGGACAAGACAGGGAAAACCATCACGCGGGTGGGGCTCGGACGTCAAGCCGACGAACGATGTTCATCCCCATCGCCTCGCCGATGGCCCGGCTGACCGGGCACCGCCTCGTCGCCCGCGCGCCGTCGCGGCAGCACGCGGGCTTCAGAAGTCGACCACCGCCTCGAGCCCGAACAGGTCGTTGGCGATCTGGTTGTTTTCGCCGCCGTCCTCGAGCGCGAAGGTGTACTCGGTCTTGAGGGTGAAGCGCGGCAGCACCGGCAGGCGCAAGCCGACGGTGTGCCGCTGCATCGCCGTCTCGGCGGGAAAGAGCGCGCTCGCGACGTCCGACACCAGCGGGACGCCCCCCACCGTGCCGGGGACCTGCAGGTCGGGGTCGGCGAAGTCGAAGCGATACTGCACGATGAGCCCCGGCAGCCGCGTCTTCTTGCGGCGAAACAAGGGCTGCGCGATCTGGGCGTAGATCCCCAGCATCTTGCGGTCGGTGAGCTGGCGTTCGTCCGCCGGCCGATCGACCGCCTCGTCGACGCCGTAGACCACCTCCCCTCGCAGGTGCGGGAGCGGGAACACGGGCTGCGCAATCTGATCGAGATTCAGGTCGAGGTGGGCACCGACCCGCCAGCTCCGTGCCTGATCCAGGTCGGCGGGCGACTGCCCGGCCATCAGGGTGACCGCGCCTTCGGGGTGCTTGGCCCAGACCACCGAGCCTCCGAAGTTCAGCGCGGGCAGGGGGAAGAGCTGGACCCGCCCGACCAGGGCCTTGTTCTGATTGTTGTCGTTGAGCGAAAACCCCAGCGGGTTGTCGGCACGCGTGCCTCCGCCCCCGGCCGAGGGGGTCAGCCCGGCCGCGAGCTCGCCCTGGCGCAGCTTCCGTTCGCAGGTGGGCACCAACCCGCTGGGTGTGTACAACTGCGCCAAAAACCGGGTCTGCGTGCAAGGATCGCCGTTGACGACGCCGACGTCGATCTCCAGCGGTCGAACCGGACGGTGCTCGCGAAAGGTCGGTTTCCACTTCAACACCGCGCCCACGTCGACCCAAGCGCCGGGGTACACGCGCCCGTTGGTCATCGCCAGGGGACGCGTGATGAACCAGTTCGCCGGTGCGGCGTGCTCCTCGTCCTCGATGCCGAAGGGCACGATGAACACGCCCGCGGTGATCTTGAAGCCCTCGCGAAACCAGCGTCCCTGGGTCGAGGCCCATGCGAACGGATTGATCTCGATCGCAGCCGACTCCAAGAACAAGAAGCGACGGGACTGCGCGATGATGTCGAAGGTGCCGCCGGTGTCCTGGCGTTGCGGGATCGACAGCAGCTCCAGCGCGATGCGAGCGTAGACGACGTCGGCGAAGATCGGCGCGCCGAAGTACAGCGTCGCCGAGCTCACGTCGAAGTAGGTCAGCGGATCCAACCGGCGAAAGCGCCCCTGCGCGTCGCGGCGAAACAGGTCGCTGCGCATGGTGGTGAAGAAGTTCGCCGCCACGAAACCGCGGATCTGCAGCGCGCCGCCGCCCGGTGCGGAATCGTGAAGTTTGCCGGGGTCGAAGAAGCTGCCCCCTTCGGTGCCGGCGGGAGGCCGATCCTCGGCCGGGGGATCCAGGGCGAACAATCCCCTACCGTCATGGGCCGGAGCTCGACGCCTCGAGGGGAGCGTCTCGACCTCGGGCATGGGCGGCGCGTCCGGGACGTCGTCGGCCGGCGACGCCGTGTCGGGCTCCACCACCGCGGGGCCGAAGAAACCCTCTGCCTCGCGCTCGGACGCCGGCGGGTCAGGTGGCGCATCCTCGGGTGCGGACGCGTCCGCATCGGGCGTCGCCGCAGGATCGGTCGCGTCGGGCGCATCGACCGGCGCCGCCGTGGAGGGCTCGGGTCGCGCAGGGTCGTCGATCGGCTGTGCGGGCTCGCCACGCGGTGGAGCCATGGCGCCGAAACGAACGAGCTGGGTTGCGAGCCCCACGATGATGGTGGTCGACGCCATCGGAGCCGGGATCGCGCGACTCTACCGCATGCGTTCGGGCCGTGGTATGCGGAGACCCATGCTGCGCATGGGTGGTCGGGTGTCGATGGGGATCGCGATGGCGGCGCTGGTCGGCTGCAAGGGAGGCAGCGGTGTCGATCGAGCGAAGGACGGCACGTTGATCACTCCGTACCTGGTCATCGGAGAGACGCTCGCCCGGGACAGCATCGACGACTTGCCGGCCCTCGGCGCGCTGGTGATCGAAGCCGCCGAGGGTCACGCATCCGAGCCCGGCGTGGCCGACCTCGTGCAAGGTGCCGGTCGCCTGGGCGCGCAGGACATCGCCACGGCACGCACGGCCTTCAAAAACATGAGCCACGGGATGATCGACTACATGAAGGCCGATCCCACCCGACGAGACGGGCACATGATCGTGCACTGCACGATGACCTTCGGGGGCGAAGGAGCCGCGTGGGTGCAGGCCGAAGGGCAGGTCATGAACCCCTACGAGGGCGCGATGATGCTGCACTGCGGCGACAAGGTGCCCTGGGACGGCGAGGTCCCGGCATTTTGAGCGCATCGCCCGCGCGTCGCGACGGCGTCCCCCCGGGGGGCCAAGGTGCGCGCTCTTGCCGCGTCGTTGGCCGGCCCGACGGAATTCACATCGGGGCAATAGCGGCACGCACGTGCACGGAACATTGATCCGAGGGGGTTGCGCTCGGAGGACGACCCTCAGTATGGGTGCGGTATGGACCGACATCATCATACGTACCTGGCCCGCCTCCTCGCGCTCGGCCTTTTGGCCTCCGGGTGCGGAGACGACGGAGGCAGCACGCCGACGGAGGAGACGGACACCGACGGGGAGGTCGGCACCACGGGCACCGCAAGCGCGACCGTGACGGTCTCCGAGTCGGCGACCAACCCGACGACCGACGATCCGGACTCGACGAGCGGCGTCGACACCGGGACGACGATGGCCGACACCGCAACCACGGGTGAGGCCACCGACGGAACGGAGACCGGTGAGGACACCGACACGGGAACCGATTCCACGTCCGACACCGATTCCACGACCGGAACCGATTCCACGACCGGAACCGACACCGAGACGGGAGACGAGTGCGTGCAGGTGGAGATCGACAGCGACCTGCACCCGCTCTACGACTCGATCTACGTCTCCCTCGCGCCCGATCTGGTCGGCGATCCGAACGACGATGACGTGTTTCAGATCGAGTTCTACCACGACGAGGTCGGCGTCTTCGACCTCGGGTCGGGCGACAACGCCAACTACGCGACGTGTCGGCAGTGCCTTCGGCTCTTCGAGGACCTCGACGCCGACGGTCCCCAGTACTTCCAGTCCCAGGGCACGATCGAGATCGACGCGGGCTCGCTCCCAGAGGGCGGATTGTTGCACGCCACCTTGACCGGCGTCCGGCTGGTCGAGGTCACCATCGACGCGAACACGTTCGAGAGCACCCCCGTCGAGGGCGGCGGCTGCATCGACATCGTCGACGGGACCGTGCATGCCGAGCCGGTCCGGGCTGGACGTGCTTCGCGAGCTACTACGGCGACGGCTCCTGCGACTGCGGATGCGGCATCGTCGATGTGGACTGTGCCGACTCTTTGGTGGACTCGTGCGAGTACTGCAACGTCCCCGGCTCGTGCAACGAAGGGCTGGACTGCCCGGGGATGATCGACCCCTACGAGAACTTCAA
>CAZYSW010000445.1:0-5221 GCA_964650105.1 uncultured Nannocystaceae bacterium | reverse complement strand
TTGCGAGGACCCAGGCCGTGCCACGGCGGTCGCTCCGACCGCAACCGCCCGTCGACCTCTCGATAGCGCCGCACCGGCGGTTCCCAAACCGAGACCTCGTCCGGGTCGACCCGGGCATTGCCCGAGTGTTGCCCGATCTGCTCGTGCTCGCGCTCGAAGTACGCATCGTAGGCTCCATGGCCGCGCTCGCCCAGGCCCCACTGTGCACTGTACGCCTCCTCCCCGACGGATCTCTCCAGGAACTCGCGGTAGCTCCTCGGGGGTACGTGCGCGGGCTTGTAGCGAAGAGCCTCGTAGCGGCGATCGTCGTCCTCGCTCCGCAGCCTCGTCTGCTCTGGCCTCGCCATCGCGCTCCTCTCCTCGGTTACGGCCTGACACGCCGCAAAGCCGCCGTGCGGGGCGCGACGTCCGACGACGCGCAGACGCACGCGGGCCGCCACGAACGCCGCAGCATTGACCGCGCGCCGGTCGCGGTCGCATGATGGGCGGGCGTGCGCACGACTCGTCTCGGCCTTTCTTGTCTGCTCGCCCTCCTTTTGGGCTGTGGCGACGAGGGGGCGCATGCGACGGCGGATACCGGCACGGGATCGACCGGGCCCGACGACTCGACGTCCTCGTCGGGGGACACCAGCGGCTCGCCTGCAGACACGGGGAGCGACAGCGCCACGCACGGCGCGGAGTCGTCCGAGAGCGGCTTTCAGCCCGCGGATCCCGAGTGCGGCAACGGCTACGTCGAGGGCGACGAGCAGTGCGACGACGGCAACGCCGTCGACGACGACGAGTGCAGCAACGCCTGCAAGGTCAAGTGCGGGCTGGAATGGTCGCAGCTCGTCGAGGGCCCCACCGCGGACTCACCCATCGCCGCCCAGCAGGTGGCGCGTGGGACCGACGACGCGATCGTGGTCGCCGGCTACACCCAGGAGGTCACCACCGACCAGCGGATGAACCAGACGGTCGGCCCGTTCGAGATCGTCGTGCACGTCTACGAGGCCGATGGACGTCCCCGCTGGAACGCCAGGCTGCACGACGACGATGATCTGCGTCTCGGCGGCGTCGCGACCGACACGACGGGTGACGTCTACGTCGCGCTCACGCGGGACACGAGCGACGGGGGCAGCGACATCGACCTCGTCAAGCTCGCTGCGGCCGACGGGCTCGAGTTGTGGACGCACACGTTCGACTCCCCCATCGCCGGCAGCAAGGACCAGGCGTTCGGCGTCGACGTGGCCTCGGACGGCTCGGTCGTGATCTCCGGTCAGAATCGTGCTGGTGACGGCGACGACGACGTGTGGGTGCGTGGCGTCGACGCGGCGACCGGGGACGCGCTGTGGACGTCCACCTGGAGCGGGCAGCCCAACGGCAACTTCTCGACCGAAAACGGTGGGCCCCTGGCGCTGGATGGGGACGACAACGTCTGGGTGTTCGCCGAGGAGTACGTCAGTTTCGACACCCAGCCCGCGACCTTGCTCCGGTTCCCGGCCGGCGGCGGCACGGCGGAGGTGATCCATCGGCCGGCTCCGGGTGGTACCCCGGACGACGTGGTCCCCCTCGACGTGGCCATCGACGAGGCGGGGGACGCCTGGCTCGCGTACGCCTGGAACTCGCCGGGGCAGGCCTACTACTACGTCGAGAAGGTGTCGCCCGACGGGACGTCGCAGTGGGTGCTCGACGAGTCGTCGTGGGCGACCCGAGGCGACGATTGGCTGCTCTCGGGGTTGGCCCTGACGCCTGGTGGTGACGTGGTCATCGGGGGCAGCTACGAGGCGGACGACGGCGTCGGCGGGACATGGATCGAGGGCTGGTACCAGCGGCTGGACCCGCAAGGCAACGCGGTGTGCCGGCACGCGTACCAGGGGCCAACGTTCTCCCTCATGCCGGTCGACATCCTGGTGAACGGAGTGGGCTCCGGGCCCGATGGCGGCGCGATCATGGCTGGACAGCAGAACGACGAGGGGACCGTCGGCCTGTGGGTCGGTGCCTTCCGATCGCAGTAGCCGTCACCGCACGACGCGGATGCGGCTCGGCTCGATGACCACCGCGCCTTCGGACGCGACGTGGAGCGTCACGGTGTCGACCTCGCCGAGGGCAGCGGGCAGCGGCGCGTGAATCAGGCGCGCCGATCCGTGCGGGATGGGTCGGATGGACGCCGGCGTATCGAGGACGATCCCGTGGATCTCGTACCGCATACGATGCCCGCCGTCGTAGCGGCCGGGCGGCAACGCGGCGTCTTCGACCCACCAGGTCGAATCGCCGTTCTCGTACAGCACTCCGCTGAGCATCCTATCCTTGCTCGTCGTCGGCGCCGCGCTGTCCCAGCTCGTCAGAATCTCGATCACCTCGAGGGTCTGCTCCCAGCCGTAGTCGGACACCCACTCGTTGCTGCAGTACGTCATGTAGTCGCGCGAAGCCATGGGGGAGCGGAGCACGAAATCGTGGATTCCGAACCCCCACACGCCGATGCGCCCATTGGTATGCGGATAGGCCGGGTCGGTGCCGGCCTCGCCCCCGCTGCACAGCACATGACGACGTCCCTGCGAGTGGCCGACCTCGTGGACGAAGGTCTCCGCCGCACCGGCGCCGCTGCCGTTCCATCGCCCCGCAGAGACGCGCTCGTTGGCGAGGCCCGGCAGGGGCTCGGGAATTCCGATGGCCTGCCCCAAAAGCCCCGCAGGGTACCCATCGCACGAGTCGATCAAGCCGTAGTAGTAGACGTTGTCGTCGGAGGCATCGGCGATCCGCGTCTGAACCAGCTCCGTCAAGATCGGTACGAACCCGCTCTGGGATTGGCCGATGCTCTCCTTGAAGGGCATGGGCTCGCGAACCGTGAAGATCGTCTCCTGCACCGCGTTGTTCTGTTCGAGGTTCTTGCGCATGGCCTCGACGTCTTGTTCGGTGACGTCGGGCACGCACTCCATGTCGTCGATCTGGTGGAGAATCGGCACCAGGACGACCTTCATCTGCAGCGGAGCGTCGTGGATGGTCAGGCTTCCCCGTCCGGCGAGCGGAGCGATCGGGGGCGGATCGGACACCTCTCCGGTCGCCAGCGCGGGGTCGGGTTCCAGGATCTTGGCGCGGAAGAGCATGCCGGGGACGACCTCGTCCGCTTCGAGCAGCCACTGAAACGAGTCGCCCCCGTCGGTGCTCGGGCCGTCGACGAACAGCGGGAAATCCTGCACGAGCTGGGTCCCGTCGGGATAGTCCACCACGAGGCGACCGACGAGCTCGCGTGGCTCGAAGTCCGCGTGGAGGCTCCAGAACCCCCGCAGCAGCATTCGACGGCCGACCACCAGGCGGGGCCCACGCTCCTCGAGTGGTAGCTCGACCCCGTCGCGGACTAGCTCGGTCTGAACACCTTGGTTGGCGGTGATTCGAACCAGCCGGATGCCTCGGGCGAACTCCAGCGCCGAGGGCGGCATGGGCTCGTCGTCGCTGCTGGCCGAGCCTGCGCTCGTTTCGTCGACGGCACCCGTCGACAGGCTCGCCGTGGTGCCCTCGCCCTCGGAGGTGCCGGTGGTGCTCCCGGTGCCCGGCCCTTCGGCGGCCGCGGTGTCGTCACCCGAGCAACCCCCGAGCACGAGCCCCGCGAAGACTCCGACGCACCACGTCCGCCTCATTGGGCGAAAATACCAGAGCGGGCGCGCCGGCGGCGGGCCACCAGCGGGAGGAGGAGCAAAGAGCTCCACACGCCACGGGGCGACGCGCTGCATCCACACCCCGCATCGTCGCCCTCGACGCTCGGCCCGGATTCGGTCTCCTCGTCGCCTTCGTGCCCGTCGGCGTCCGACTGGCCGTCGGTCTCGCTCTCGCCGTCACCGGATTCGCCACCGTCGTCGCCGGTTTCGCCGGACGTTCCGGACCCGTCGTGCTGCCCCAGGACGCGGATCTGGATGGAGTGGGTGACGACATGATCGGCGTGGTCCTGGATGAGCGCGGTCAGGGTGTAGGTGCCCGGCGGGACCTCGACGAGGGTGAACTCGAGCGCACGGTCGTAGTCGACCTTGTCGACCAACAGCTCACCGCTTTCGTCCTCTATCATGAGCTTCCAGCCGTAGCCGCCGACGTTGTCCCACGGATCGAGCCGCACGACGATGTCTTCGCCCATCTCGAACTCCTGTCCGTCGGTCGGCGTGGTGATCTCGATGGTCGGCTCGATCATGTCGACCCCGGCCGGTGCAAACGTGGCGAACAGAGTGTTCTTGTCGTGCTGCTTGTCCCCGGTTCCACAATGACACTTGTTGACGCCGACGCAGGCTGCGGCTTGACCCGAGACCTGGACCGTGTCGGCACAACTGTCGTTGAACCCGAGATCGCCGCCTTGCGTCGGCGCGTAGCCGGCGGCCATCACGCTGTCGGGTGCGCGTGTGTGGCCCAGCCCCAGCGAGTGACCGATCTCCTGGCTCGCGATGTTGGCGATGGCGGTCGACGATGCGCTGTTCTGGAACACGTAGCAGACGTTGCGCTGCCCGAAATCCTCACAGTCGAGGGGCGACACACCGCCCGAAGGCCCCGCCGTCGTGTCGGAGTAGTGCCCGCCGATCATGGTCATGGTGTAGGGAAGGACCTTGGGGGGCCGCTTTTCGTACACCACGCGGACGGCCCAGTCCGCGAAGTCGTTCTGGACCGCCTGCGCCGCGGCGATGGCCTTGGCTTCGCCGCCGGTGAACACCGGGTACATGTGACCCGACCGGGCGATGGTCGACATGTTCTCGGCGGAATTCTCTCCACCGGACATCAGCACCCCGCCGTTGTAGTTCAGAAACACCGTGTGAAAGCGCGGCGTCTCGCCGCCCGGGCGATGGTCGTAGTCGTACACGCCCGGCGGCACCTCGTCGGGGAAGGCACAAATGTCCTCGATGTCGGCCCCCTTGGGCCCCCGTTCACCGGTCAGGGCCAACTCGACATCGGGGACCATGTCCGCGCCGTGGAGCATCGCTTCGGGCACCACCATGCCGCCGACCTGCGCCCAACCGGGGGGCAGCGCAGGCTCGGTCCGCGTCGGCTCGGGCGGCGTGGGATCGGGTCCCATATAGGCATCGAGCTCGTCGAACCTGCTGGTCTCCGGATAAGGTGGATCGACGAGCGACGGATCTCCGGTGCCGGCCTTGCTCAGGTCGAGCACCACCGGAGGCGGTGCGGGGTCGTGAAACGGGTTCTGGACCAGCTTCGGGTGGCCCTCGTTCGCGACGGCGCCCGAGGGCACGAACACGAGCGGGAGCAGCAA
>CAZYSW010000444.1:0-5225 GCA_964650105.1 uncultured Nannocystaceae bacterium | reverse complement strand
GCGATGGATCGGAGCACGAACCGGCACAAGCGGAAGCGGTGCCCGACGCGGCGAAGCCGACCGACGACGTCATCGCTCGGGCGGGTGCCGCATATCGCCGCGGCCTCACGCTGGCCAAGCGCGAGCAGTGGGGGGACGCCCTGGCCGCCTTCGAAGAGGCGGCCGCGCTGCACGACAAGTCGCTGGTCCAGTACAACATCGTCTACTGCCAGCGCGCTCTCGGTCGATACGTTGCGGCGCGCCGCGCCGCCCGTCGACTCCTGGCTGCGCCGGGCGAGCTCGCGCAGTCCTACCTCGACGATCTTCGCGTCTTCATCGCGGAGTTCGACGCCATCATCGTCGCGGTCGAGGTGACCATCACGCCCCATGGCGCCGCGCTCACCGTAGACGGTCGTCCGCCGGTCCGAGCCGGCGCCGTCTTTCTCGGTGGAGTCTCCGGTGGCGACACCGCTGGGCCCCCGCCTTCGAAGTTCACGCTCGAGGTCGACCCGGGCTCCCATCTCTTTCGCGCGCACCGCCAGGGCCACCGCGACGTCGTGGCGCAGCGATCCTATGCGCCTGGCGAGCGGGCTCGGCTCGACCTGCGGCTCGACGAGATGCCTGCGACCATCGTCGTGGAGTCCTCCGAACGCGACGCCATCGTTCGGGTGAACGAACGCGAGGTCGGGCTCGCGCCCATCGAGCTCCAGCGTCCGGCGGGCCGCTACCGACTGCAGGTCGAGAAGGACACCTTCGAACCCTATAGCGCCGAGCTCCAGCTCGAAGCCGGTCAGCGCACGGAGCTGCGGGCCGAGATGCTCCCCTACGTGCAGCCTCTCCACGAGAAATGGTGGTTCTGGACGGCGATCGGCGGCGCCGTCACGACCGGCGTCGTGTTGACCGTCATCCTCACCCGCCCCGAGCCCGAGCCCCCGCCGTACCAGACGGGAAGCGAGGAATGGCTGGCCCAACCGAGCGGCTTCCGTTTTTGATCATGAGAAACATCCCAATGAAGACGTCTCCCCTGCGTTCCGTCATAGCCCTCGCGTTCGCGTTCGTGTTCAGTTCGACGCTCGCGATCGCGTGCCGATCGACCGATGTTCGCGACGACCCCACGGGGGCGGGAGGCGCTACGGCCACGACCCTGTACGGTGACCCGGACCAGTGCGGGCGCTGTGTGGCGGCGGAATGTGGCGCGGCGCAAGCGGCATGCGACGCCGAGCCCGAATGCGCCGCCTACGTCGCGTGCCTCTTCACCTGCCCGGTCGACTCCGAGGGCGGCCCCGAGGACGCGTGCGAGGCCGCGTGTCCGCGCCCCGAGAGCTCGGCGGCCGTCGAGGCACAGCAGGGGCTGGCCGCCTGCGCGGCCGGGTCCCTCGTGCGCTATTCCTGCCCGGCCTGCCCGGGCGCCTATCCGGCGCTGACCGACCCGTGCTTCGTGCACGAGGGCTGTCCGGATGTCCCCCCGCCCGACGTCCATCCCTGCGTGGCCTGTGGCCACCTCAAGTGTTGTGGCCTCCGGGAGGCCTTCGAGGCCAACCCGATCTCGTACGAGCTGCTCACGTGCTACGAAGACTGTCCGTTCGAGGATCACGCTTGTTGGGTCGCGTGCGACGAAGAGTACCCCGACGGAGTAGAGGACTTGGCCGCGATTTGGACCTGCAACACGGTGCACTGCTATCAAGAGTGCGATATCGGCGAAGATGGTGGGGGTCCGGACGCGTGCTCCGAGTGCTACATGCGTGAGTGTGAGGCCAGCTACGCCTTCTTGTGTACCGCCGACGGCTGGACGCTCGATCGATGCGTCAGGTCGTGTGGAGACGATGCGGCGTGCGACGCCGACTGCTTTGACAAGTATCCGGGGGGTGTAGAGCAAGCGGCCGACTTTGCAGCGTGTTACGATCAGCGATGTGGCGACGTGTGCCCGTAGCGGGCATGTTTCGCAACCGGCATCCACATCCACATCCGCACCGCGCCGTGAGTCGAGCCTCTCTGTCGATGGGTAGTTGCTCAAGTGCCCGATGGGAATGGGCACCCCTCGGCGTGGTCGCGCTATGGTTGCTCGGGTGTACGGCCGATCCGCGGCCTCAGCTCGTGGTGGTCATCGACACCGACTTGCCCGTCGCTGCGCAAGTCGCCCGCGACCCGGGGCTCTCGAGCGACGCTGCGGTCGATACGGTGCGCGTCGACGCCTATCGCCTTGGGGAGTCGGTCCCGTTCGACCGCGCTCACTTCGCGGTGCCCGAGGTCGCAGACTGGCCGGTCTCGTTCGGCGTCGCCGCGTCGGATGGGCAGCCAACGACGGTGCGGCTGAGGGTGCGTGCCTTTCAGGGGGCGTTTGCCCGCACCGGCGGCGCGGGTGACGACGTGACGACGGACCCGCCGATCGGGGTGGCCATCGACCGGCTCGTCGAGGTGCCGCTGCCGCGCGAAGGCGTCGAGTACGTTCACGTGAAGCTCTCGGGGGATTGCCTCGGCGCCCCCGTCAATTTCACCGAAGAGACCACCTGCCTCGATGGCGAGCGGCTCCTCGTGGGCCCCAGAGAGGGGATCGTCATCACGGACGCCGCGCCGGAGTCGCCGTCGCAGGTGGGCACCTGGCCAGCGGCCCGCGAACGCCCCTGCACGGGCGAACCGCCGCCTGGCGCCGTCTGCGTTCCCGGGGGCTTCTTCTTTCTCGGCGACTCTCGGTTCGTGGCCGCGTCCGCCCTCGGGATGCGCGACGCCGTTCCACTGCGTCCAGTCGTCGTCTCGGCGTTCTTCATCGACCGCACGGAGGTGACGCTCGAGCGCCTCGAAGGCTTGGTGGCCCGCGGGTACGCCGGACCGATGCCGCTGCCGCGCGGGGCCCTGCTTCCGAGCGGCAAGCCCGGCGACGACTGCACGTTTCAGGAAGACTTCTCGGCCGATCGCCGGTTGCCGGTGAACTGCGTCACCCACGCCGCCGCGACGGCATTGTGTGACGCGCAAGGGGGCGCGCTCCCAGGCGAGGCGCAGTGGGAGTTCGTGGCCCGCGGCCGTGGCCAACGTCGGCTCTACCCCTGGGGGGACGAGCCGGCGCGTTGCTGCGCCGCGAGCTTGTCGAGGGTGGGTCCCGAGGGCACCGAAGTCGTGTGTGACGGCGCGGGGGTGGAGCCGGTGGGGTCCTACGCCGAAGGGGATGAGTGCGATGGCCTCGGGGATGTGAGCCGAGACGGAGTGCTCGACCTCGCCGGGAGCGTGACGGAGATGACCGGCGACGACCTCGCGACGTTCGACTCCGGGTGCTGGGAGGCGCCGCAGGGGGGGATCCTCTGGGATCCCCTGTGTCGCGTGGGTGGAGCGCTCCAAGCGGCGCGAGGTGGGTACTGGAACGGCGGCCTCGATCTTGCGGCGACGCCGTGGCGAAAGGCGGCAGCGACGGGACCTTCGGATGGGTTTCGATGTGTATATCCGGTCGATGCTTCGCCGAATGAGGGGCGGCGATGAGGCGACGCGGGCCCGGCGTCGTGCGGAGTGTGGGGCTCGTCGCCAGCTCGCTCGCGCTCGTGGTCGGTTGCGGGGAGTCGGCGCCGCGCCCGCAGTGGCAGGTGTTCCTCGTCACGGACGCGCCCGTCCCTCAGCTCGGCGATGTCGTCCTCGCTCAGGTTCTCGTGGAGTCGAACGAGGGGCTCGTACCGTGCTCTGCGTGCGAGCGGCGTTTCGTCGCCGGTTCGAGTGAGCGCTGGCCCCTCTCCTTTGGGGTGACCCCCGACAACGCCGGACGGCCGGTCTGGCTCCGCGCGCGACTCTTCCGGTCGGGGAACACGGACGCGGAGGGCGAGCCCCACGACGATCTCGCCATCGACCTCCTCGCGCCGCTCCCGGCCGCGGACGGGGTGACGGACGTCGTGGGGGCACTTGCGGGAGCTTGCGTCGGGATCCGCGCCGACCTGACCGAAGGCGAGGCCTGCGCCGGAGAAGCGGGGACCTTTGGGCCGGCGACGCCGCTCCCTCTTCTGGGTGAGGCGTGGGTGCCGACACCGAACACCTGGGCTCCCGCGGCGCGGGAGGAGTGCACGGGAACGCCCCCGGTGCCGTCGATGCGCTGCATCGAGGGCGGACTCCTCATTATGGGAGGTCGCGAGTACTTTCCCGTCGGGGATCCCGACTTCGTGCCCCTTCCCGAGCGTCTCGTGCGGGTCCCGGCGTTCTGGATGGACGCAGACGAGGTCACCGTGGGGGAGGTCAAGGGCGCCCTCGGGGAAGTGCCTCCGCTGGACGACGAGCGGTGTACGTTCGACCCAACGTCGACGGTGAACGACGCCCTGCCGATGAACTGTCTGCCGCGAGCGCTCGCCGAGGAGGTGTGTGCGCGGCGAAGGTCGAGGCTACCGACCGAAGCGGAATGGGAATACGCCGCGAGCAACGCCGGGAGGGAGACGCCCTATCCCTTCGAGGTGGCCGCGGTGACCACGAAGAACCTATGTGCGCACGCACTCCTGTCGGTCGGCGAGGATGCGGGAATGGACAGCTGCCTGCCGCACGTCGAGGCGCGCGGCCTTCAGGAAGGAGGCAACGGTCTCGACGTCAACGACTTCGGCGTGCGCAACCTCACCGGCAGCCTGTCCGAATGGGTGCGCGACTCGTTCGCGCCCTACGACGACGCGGGATGCTGGGGGATCGGACCGGAGATCCTCGACGCCCCGAGCTGCGGAGGCAGCGCGTCGCTGGTGTCGATCCGAGGCGGGAGCTGGCTCACGCCGCCCGCTACGGCGCGGGTGGTGACGCGCTTCGCCGCGTTGCCGACGTCGATCGACGTGGGGATTGGCTTCCGGTGCGTCGCGCCGGCGCACGAGGAGGAGAGAGGGAGCTGATGCCGATGGAAGGTCGTCTCCTCGTGCCCATGTTGGCTCGAGCGAACCCTCCTTCTGCAGTGTCTGGAGCCCCTCGAGGGTTTCGGTGCCACATGCGGCGCGCGGGGAGCGGGCTCTCGTCAGGGAGCAGGGGCCAGATGTCTGTGCCGGCGGACAGTTCGCAGACAGTTCGCGATGGGCCGGCGCCCGCTCTCGAGAGTGACCGCTCTCGAGATCTGAGTAGCGGATTGCGCACTCTGGCCGCGGTTCGCTCAGCCGAGCGCGGCGTAGCGTCGAACAATTCGTCGGGAGGTCATTGCGGTCCCGGGTGGCACGCGGCGTGCTGAGGTCGTCCGGCCGAGAAGGAGAGCGTGCCATGTACAACAGGCCCGAGAGGGAACAAGACGACTGCGACTACGAAGCCTCCCAGGT
>CAZYSW010000443.1:0-5235 GCA_964650105.1 uncultured Nannocystaceae bacterium | reverse complement strand
GAGGTGTGGGGGGGTGCAGGCGGGGTTGACCAGGACGGTGTGCGTGATGCCGGCTCGGCGTAGGCGGCGGATCAGGCCTTGGACGTGGTAGGCGCCCACGGGGAACGGGACGACGTGGCGGCCCTGCGCGAAGTGGCCGCCTTCGCGGCTGAGGTACCCACCGTAGTGCTCGAGCTTTCGGACGAACACGCGGTTGCGGGCGTCGATGATCGTGGTCCGCGGGATCGTGGGCAAGCGGGCGCGCTCGTAGAAGTCGGCCACCCTCGCGGCGCGAAGGTACACCTCGCGGTTTTCGAGGCCCTGCGAGCGAACGCGATCCTGGTACACCGCCTCGAAGACCAGCGCCGCATGCAGCGGGAGGTCGAGCCCGGCGGCGCGCGGGAACTCGCCCGAGGCTCGCCAGCCGTTCACGGTTTGTTGCCGCTCGGACCACGACAGGCCCGTCAGCACCGTGTAGTCGGCCGTCGTGCCACGATCGAAGAACGCTCCGAACAGATCCTCGTGCCGCACCTCGCCCACCCGGCCCTCCACCGCCACGAAGCTCGTGACCGGCTCGAGCGCCTCGAGGGCGTCGAAGACCTCCGCCTGACATCGCGGTGCATCGTGGTACTCGGGGATGAGGACGACGACGAACGGCGATCGCGCCTCGTGCCAGCCGTGGAGCTTGTGCGCCCCGACGCGTTGGCCGATCTCGGCCCTCGAGATCCGATGCTCCATGCGAATGGCCGATGTCCGTCCCGCGCACGCTCCGAGCACGAGCAGACATGCGGCCTCGATGATCCGTCCCAGCCACGGCATCGTGGTCGCGTGGCCGGGCCCAAGCCACGGCCCGACCCCCTCGACAGAGCGTGACACCCACCGGTGGCGCTCGCCACCTCGAGGCTCGCCGACGCGGTGAATCGCCGACCGGCTCCGGGGAGACACGGCACGACGAGCTCCGTCGGCGACCGACTCCCCTGTTCGCTCGCAGGCGGCGCCGCCACGACGACGTTCGCGCGTTCCTTCGGCGGCCGATTGCGAGCCGCGTCAGGTCATGCGCCGCAGGAAGGACTGCAAGGACGTGATCTGCAATGTCGGGTTGGTTCGACGCACCTCGCCCAGCGGCGCCTTGTCGCCACCGTAGGCGTGTCCGGGCAGCAGCACGACGTCCCCGGGCAGCGACGCGAGCCGCTGCGTGAGCGTGTAGTACATCTGCTCGGCGTCTCCACCGGGCAGATCGACGCGTCCGCATCCCTGCAAGAAAAGCGTATCGCCGGCGACCAGTGCCCCCTCCAGGTCGTTGCCCCCCGGAATCCGGAAACACTGCGATCCGGGGGTGTGGCCCGGGGTGTGGAGGAGCTCGACCTCGACGTCACCGATGCGGACGCGATCCCCGGATCCGTGAAGCACGAGGTCGCTCTTGGAGAGGCCCGTCATTTTCCGCACGCCGTCCGCCTCGTGCTCGTTGACGTGAACCGGACAGGGGCAGACGGCCATGAGCGCTTCGAGCCCCTCGATGTCGAAGCCCATCATGGAGCCGCCGATGTGATCGGGGTGGTCATGGGTGACGAGGGCTCCGGTGACACGCATGTCGTCGGCTCGGGCGACCTCCAAGATGCCGCGCACGTCCCAGGCCGGATCGACGACCATGCACTCCCCTCGATCCCGATCCCCGACCAGGTAGACGAAGTTCTGCATGCCGGTGGCCACCGGGTCTCCGCGACCGAAGTCGCGACCGGCCAGGAGTTGTCGCAGGTAGAGCGTCGCCACGGTCCGGACTGTATCACGGCAGCGTCGGACGTTCGGCCGCGCCCGGTTCGCCACGGAGGGCGTCGAGCCCCTCCACCATGGCGGCACGCGTCCGATCTCGCATGAGCACGACTCGCCGCTCCTCGCTGCCCTCGCTCTCGTCCGGCACCGGAATCGGATCCATCACCTTGACCTGCACCACCTTGTGCTGCCCCCGAGGGAACTCCAGCGAACCCTTGGTCAGCAGCTTCTCGGTCCCGTTGAGCACGATGGGGACCACGGGGACCCGCTCGCGCACGGCGGTGACGAACGCGCCCGACCGGAACTTCTGGAGCCTCCCGTCGGGCGACCGCGTCCCCTCGGGGAACATCAGGATCGACGCCCCCTCGGAGAGCACGCGGTGGAACTCCCGCTCCAACCGCTCGAAGTTGTCCCTGCGACGGCGGTCGACCCAGATGTGCCCGCAGGCCTTGAGGTGCCATCCGATGAACGGAATCTCGAAGACCTCGCGCTTGGACACCCACTTGTAGTCGAAATCGAGAAGGACACCCACGCACGGGATGTCGAGCATGCTGTTGTGGTTGACGGCCAAGATGCACGGTGTGGCCGGCCGGATCTTCTCCGCGCCTTCGGCGATGATCTCGACCCCGAGTTGCTCGAGCGCGCCCTCGAAGTAGCGCCGCATGAGCTTTTGCGGCACCGCCTCGCCCGTGAAGGGGCGAAGCGTCACGGACGTCGTGCAGTACCCGGCGGTCCGAAGGAGAAACCACCGCCAACCGTAGGCGGCCCGCGCGTACTCGCCGAGCCGGGCCAGCTTGCGCCGCGGTCCTCGGACACGCTCGGCGATCCGGCGCGGCTCGGTCGTCACGTCGACAGGTTCTCGTTCGCCGGTGGGGACGTCCATCAGACCTTCACCGGTGGCAGGGTGTCGGTGACCGTCCTCCGGCTGCCACGCACGGGTCGACGCTCGTCACGGTCGTTGCAGGCCAACGCGACGATGACGGTGATGTTGTCGTCGCCGCCGCGCTGATTCGCGAGGTCCGTGCAGATCCTGGGGAGGTCGGCGTACCAGTGGTCCCGAGCCAAGGCTGCGAGCTCGTCGGCATCGATGTAGTTCGACAACCCATCGGAGCACAACAGGAAGGCGTCACCGAGGACGACGTTCACCGGGATGATATCCGCTTCGACGTGACGCTCGAACCCGACCGAGCGGGTGATGATGTGCTTGAGGTCGCTCGCGGCCGCTTCCTCTTCGGTCAGCAGGCCGGCCCGCACCTGCTCGTTGAGCCACGAGTGGTCGTTGGTGATCTGCCGCGCCGTCCCGCCGCGCAAGAGAAAGGCGCGGCTGTCCCCCACGTGGACCAGGTACGCGCGATCCCCATAGAGGAAGAGCCCCGTGAGCGTCGTTCCCATGCCCTGCAAGCGGGTGTCCGCGGCGGCCTGGTCGTAGATGCGGGCGCTGGCCTCGCTTGCCGCGGCCACCAACATCTCCGAGATGACCGCCGGGCGCTCCGCCACGGGCATCGTTCCGATCAGGTCGATCCCGCGCCGCACGACCTTGTCGACCACGTCCACGCAGATCTGTGAGGCGTGCGCACCGCCGGCGTGACCACCCATCCCATCGGCGACGAGGTAGAGGCCGATGCTCGAATCGATGAGGTGGCTGTCCTCGTTGTGGCTACGCACCCGACCCACGTCGGTGGCCGGCCAGGCGATGATCCGCACGGTCGGGCCAAGATAGCACGCCGGGTTCACGTCGGAACGGGCGCAACCGCCGCAGCACCTACAGCCGGTAGGCCTCGGTTTCGTCGCTGATGGTGACTTCGGAGCCGTCGAAGCGGATGCGCTTGGGCTTCTCGTCGATGATGGTGAGGATCGAGACCGGTCGCCTCCAGATGCGCTCGAGGTTGCGGAGGGTATCTCGAGCGTAGTCCAGTCGAAGGTCCTGCCCCTCGTGACGATGCGCCAGGAGGAGCTCGCCTCGATTGAGATAGTTGGCATCGACGACGTAGATGAACGGCTGTCCGAAGTTGGTGAGCTGCTCGAGCAGCTTGCTCTTCACCTTCTCGAACTCGCGGCTCTCGATCTCCAGTCGCCCCGTTCGTCGGTTCTCGATGAACGTGAAGAACTTGTTCTCGCGACAGAAGTCGAGGGTGAAGAATTCGTCGATGAAGGTGACGTCGTTGTAGAGCCGCCGAACCTCGAAGATCTTCTGCCGCCCGAGCCCGAGCTTCTTGTCCCAACTCGCCCGCTCTTGCAGGTCGTCGCAACGTTCCCACTGGGGCCCGAACTGCCCCATGTTCCACCGCCGCTCGATGTCGCGAAAGAGCTCGACGCCCAACTTGTACGGGTTGAGCTGCCCCGGCGCCGTCGAGAACACGCCGGACACGACGTCCGCGTAGTCGATGATCTCGTCGTCTTCGAGGGCGCGCTCCGTCATGATCTTGGAGTGCCAGTAGCTGGCCCAGCCCTCGTTCATGATCTTGGTCTGCATCTGCGGCAGGAAGTAGTACGCCTCCTCGCGGATGATCCCGAGGACGTCCGCCTCCCAGCCCTCGAGGGGTGCGTGCTGTAGCAGGAACCCGAGGACGTCACGCTCCGGCTGCGGGGGGATCTTGCGCTTGCTGGCCTCTCGCTTGGCCTTTTGCTTCTCCCGCTGCTTGGCGATGAACTCCGGCGGGTTGACGTAGTCCTCGAGGTAGCCCCGGACGTTGCGCAGCCGCCCCACTCGGTCGTCGTCGGTGTCCTCCTCGTCCCCGTGCTGGGACGTTCCCTTGCGCTTGGGAGGATCGCGAAACACCGCCCACGGGTCGATGAGGTTGTCGATGGACAGACAGGTGTCGATGAACGACTCGACGGCGTTGACGCCGTGTCGATCCATGTAGCGCCGGACCCGCGAGGCGTTGTTGGCCATCACGTCGATCATCCGCCGATCGGTCCGGGAGAAGTAGTAGTTGTTCTTGAAGAAGTCGTTGTGGCCGTAGACGTGGGCCATCACGAGCTTCTGATCGACCTGCGAGTTGCCCTCCAGCAGGTACGCGTAGCAGGGATCGGTGTTGATGACCAGCTCGTAGATCTTCGAGAGCCCGTAGGTGTGGCTCTTGGTCATGTGGTCGTACTCCATCCCGTACCGCCAGTGGGGGTACCGGACGGGGAAACCACCGTAGGCCGCGATCTCGCACATCTGTCGGTAGTCGACGAGCTCGAAGATCTGGGTGAAGTAGTCCAGACCGAACTCGTCGGCATACCCCTGGATCTCGACCTGGAGGTCGCGCAGATATGGCGGGATCGGAGCCATCCTTCAACGCCCTCCCTTGAGGAACTCGCGGATCGAGTCCATGATGTCGTCCTTGCCCGTCACCTCGCTGGTGACCAGCTTCTCCTCGCTGGGGAAAGCGGCGCGAATGTCCTTGATGAACTGCCCCGAGCCGTAGGGGCTCTCCACCTGGCCGTACCCGAACTGGTTGCAGTCGGGCAGCAAGACGTCGCGCAAGATGTTGATGCAGG
>CAZYSW010000442.1:0-5236 GCA_964650105.1 uncultured Nannocystaceae bacterium | reverse complement strand
TTGTCCGGCTTGAAATCGCGGTGCACCATCGCGCTCGCGTGCGCCGCGGCGAGACCTCGGCCCGCCTGGAGGAAGAGCTCGACGATTTGGCGCCAGGTCGGCTGCACGCGTTCGAGCCACCGACCGAGCGTCACGCCGTCGACGAGCTCCATGGCGATGAAGACCCGCCCCCGATGCGTGCCGACGTCGTGCACCGCGATGACGTTGGGGTGCGAGAGCTTGGCCATCGCCTGCGCTTCGCGGACCAGGCGATCTTGCCGGCTGTGCTTGGCGTCGGGACGCAGCAACTTGAGGGCGATCCGCCGATCGAGCTCCGGATCGAAGGCCGCGTAGACGACGCCCATGCCGCCCCGTCCCAGCCGATTCAGGACGACGTACCGGCCGACGGTGTCCCCCCGGTCGAGGTGCAGCTCGGCCTCGGAACGATGTGTCGATGCGTGGGCGCCCGTGGGGAGCTGGGTTCCGATCTGTGTCTCCTCGGACCCCATCGACACGGCGGCCCGATCATACCCCGGAGACGCCGAAGCCACCGAGGCAGCCCGGGTGGGAGCCCGGCGCCCGCCGAGCGCCGGCGAGAACGCGGGCGCTGGCTGGACGGAGCACGCTTCGGAGGCTAGCTTGAAGTGGTTGCAACGCGACGTGTCACTCCAGCCCGAGCGGGGTGCGTGCCCCTTCGGATGGTCGATCGCCTGTGCGGGTCGAAAGCCCGCGCAGGTGCGCGAAGAGGTGCGGTCGCTGGTCGATTGGGCGATCGCCACGTGGACGACCTATTTTCCCCGTGAGCACGGCTACGTCTTGGAGGTGAGCTCGCCGGCCGGTCCGAGCAACGGCGTGCAGCTCACCGTCCGAAGAGGCGATTTCCGCGCTCTGGTCGCGATCGAGAGCACCCTCGATCCGCACCGCAAGTCGCGTGGTCAGTGGGCGGTGCGGATGTTCGGCCGTGCCGAGTCGGAAGCCGTGGCCCGGGCCGAGCGGCAAGGACACGCGCTGGTGCAGCGGTTCAGGACCGGGGGGGTCGTCGTGGGCCTCTTGTTGTTCGCGTCGTTTTTGTGGCTGTCGGTCGGCGTGCACGACCCGATCTTCTTGCTGGGGGGCTTGCTGATGGTCGTGACCGCACTTCTGAGCACGACCGCCCTCGGCTCGTTGGGCGCGTGGATCGGCGAGCGGCTGGCGGAAAAGATCCGGCTCGAGGCACGCACCGCCACCGATGGAAACGTGTTGTTCGAGCAGGATCTCCGCCGCTGGCGGGCACTGGTCCGCCACTTTTCCGCCCAGCGCGACGCGATTACCGGGAGCGAGCTGACGGTTCCGTTCCGTGCCCTTCCGCCGGCCTCGCGCGATCGCGACACGAGCCGACCCCTGTCGCGGCTGCAGTCGCCTACTTCTTCTTTTTCTTTTTCTTCTTGAACTTCTTGGCGTGCGCGACGTTGCGATTCGCGCGCTGCTGGATGTGGCCGTCTTGCTGCATCCGCACCGGGGCTTCACCCACCTCCTGGACGAGCTGCCCCTCGGCGAGCTGCAGGATCTGCAGGACCGAGGCGTACATGAAGGGGGAAAGCTGCAGCATCATGCGCTTGTCGAGCTGGGCGAGCGCGACCTGGATCTTGACCGGCAGCCGCAGGTTCTTGGCCTTGACCCCGTCGGGGTACTTCTCGTGGTCGGGGAACGACCACTCCGACGGGGTCGACGGATGGTGCATGCGGCACACCAGGGGACGCTGCTCCCAGATTCGACAGCGTTCCTTCGCCGTGTCGAGGAACGGGCACGGCTCCATGCGCTGGGCGAACTTGAGTCGGCCGCTGCGGACCGCCTTGCCCCCCAGCCTGATCTTCTCGGGATCCTTGCCCGCGTGACCTTCTTGAATGTCCTTGAACTGCTGCTCGCCGAGCTCGCCGAGGCGGCGTGCGACCTGGGGGAAGTCACGCCACCCTCGAATCGCGCGATAGATGTCGAGCGCTTCGATCGCCGACAGGCCCATCGGCGCCTCGTGGCACGCCCCGGTGCCGCCGGGCTCGCCGGGGCGTCGAAGATGGTCGGGATCGAGCGGGAGGAACTTGCGCACGACCTCGTGGTAGCCGTCGACGTGGCGCAAGAAGTCGGCGACGTAGCCGTAAAAGCCCCGCGGAACGCGACGGTTCTCCTTGATGTCGGCGATGCCGGGCAGCGCACCGATCTTGTCGAGCGCCTCCTGCATTCCTGCGATGTGCTCGGCGGCCGCCTTCTTGGCCGCGCGCGGAACGCGAGTGGCCTGATCCCGCGGCAGTCGGGGTCCTCCGCCGAACAGTGCTGCGATGAAGCCCAGAGCCATCTCGGCGGGTGGGTCTAGCACAGCCCGCGGCCGGGTTGCGACGGGGCGCCCGTCACCTGGGTCGGGGCCGCCTGTCGTCGACGCGTCACGCCGGTCGGCGGCCGGCTTTGCGCCCCGGGCATGGCGGTGCGAACCGAGTCTCGCCGCGGGGGACGACGGACGAATCGACGCCTGTGCGGAATGCGCGGCAAGCTGGTAGAGTCGCTGCCGATGCCGTGCCGCCGACCGTTGCGACTGCCGATCGCCCTGGGCGTGCTGGTCGGCGCCCTGCCGCCGGGATGCACGCGCACGTCGACGTTGCAGACCCCAGGGACCGACGGGGCATCGGACGCCTCCGAGCCGGTCGCCCCTCGCTACGCGGCGCACCCCGAGCCGCTGCGACAAAAGACGCGGCTGGAGATGACCCAAACCGGGGAGGGGCAGTTTCTGGAGGTCGAGCTGGCGCTCGTGGCCTCCGTGCGGGCGACGACCGCGGGCAACGGGCTGCGGGTGTCGTGGAACATCGAGAACGTCGAGGCGCTGGAGCTCGCGGGTGGGTTGGCGCCTGCCGGCGGGGAGGACCCGCGCAAGTGGCTGGAGGACGAGGGGCGCGGCGCGTACCTCATCGACGCGTCGGGCGAGGTGGACACGGTACGGCTGCGCGGCCTGGCGGAGAACGAGGGCCTGATGAAGGCGAGCCAGGGCGAAGGCGCGGGGCCGCGCCTTTTGGGACTTTTGCCTTTGCTCCTGCCGGTGCCGGTGCTTCCGCGCGATCCCTTGATCGTGGGCACGCCGCTGCGCGTCGAGAGCTCCGACGAAATCGAGCTGGCCGGAACGGCCTTCGTGCTCCCGACCGAGTCCACGACCACCTACACCCTGACCCGGATTCAAGAGACGCCGCGCGGACGCATCGCCGAGATCGTCGTCGAGAAGGACGCCCAAGGTGCGGCCCGAAACGAGCAGGACGACACGGTGACGATCGTCAGCGCCGAAGACGGTCTCGTCCTGTTCGACCTCGATCGCGGTCACGCGGTCGCCTACGAGGTGACCCGAACCGAGACGTTCACGGCCGGTCCCGCGGTCTTCGAGAGCACCACGGTGATCCGCTCGAGCTGGGAGTAGGCGAGCGCCTCGTTCGGGCGTGCACCGAACGAGGCGCCCGATCAGATGGTGCTCCCGGCGGCGCCGGGGATCTTCGGGCGGTCGGTCGTGGCGTAGCGGTCCCAGTTGTCCGGGATGACCGTGACCACGCGCTTGCCGGGCCCGAGGCGCTCGGCGATCTGGAGCGCGCCCCACAGAGCCGCACCCGCCGAGGGCCCCGCCGAGATCCCTTCGCGCGCGGTGAGGGCCGCCGCGGTGGCGAACGCATCCGCGTCGTCGCACTGGATGACCTCGTCGATGATCTCGCGGTCGAGCACGCGGGGCACGAACCCGGCGCCGATGCCTTCGATGGTGTGACGGTGGATCTCGCCGCCCCCCAACGCGGGGGACCGTCGCGGTTCGACGGCCACGATCAGGACGTCCTCGAGCTCTTGGCGCAGCACCTGGCCCACGCCGGTGATGGTGCCGCCCGTGCCCACCCCCGCCACGAACGCGTCCAGGCGTCCGCCCGTCGCCTCCAGGATCTCGCGGGCGGTGTGCTCGCGGTGCGCTCGGGGGTTCGCCGGGTTCTCGAACTGCTGGAGCATCACGCAATTGGGCTCGGTCGCGGCGATCTGCCTGGCGCGATCGATCGCGCCCTGCATGAGCTTGCCGGCGCGCGTGAGCACCACCTGGGCGCCGTAGCGGCGCAAGAGCGACCGACGCTCGGTGGAGCTGTCGTCGGGCATGGTGATGACGAGCCGATAGCCCTTGACCGCGGCGACCAGCGCGAGGCCGATCCCCGTGTTCCCGCTGGTCGGCTCGACGATGGTGTCTCCGGGGCGGAGCCGACCTTCACGCTCGGCGGCCTCGATCATCGCCAGGGCCACGCGATCCTTCACGCTCCCCGCGGGGTTGAACGCCTCCAGCTTGACGACCACCTCGGCCGACCCCGGTGCCGGCAGCCGACGCAGCCGGACCATCGGCGTCGACCCGATCAGGTCGAGAATGGAGTCGACGATTCCGCTCCCGGTGCCCATCCGCCGACCAGGGTACCAGCAAGGCCGAACGCCGGCGCGGGGGAGGGGGCCCGTCGAGCATCGGTCGTCGGGTCGGGGTGACGCCCGACCGACGGTCGCCGATCACGGGTGGCGGACGGTGACGGTGAGGCTCGCCCCGGCGGGGACCACCAGGGCGCCGTCGGCCAGGATCTGGGCGCCATCGCGGACCTGGATGTCGTTCTTGCCCCGCGGGACGGCGATCCCCTGGACGGGCGCGGTGCCCGCGTAGCGGCCGTTGACGAACACGCTGCCGCGACCGCCCTCGATGGTCACGCTGAGGGTGCCGCCGTTCTTGGTGCTCCGCTTCTTTCGTTCGTTGGCGGTGGCGTGCTTCCCGGGCTGCCACCGCGCGCCCTTGACGGGCTCGAGGCACAGGTTGCTCTCGTCGGTGCAAGCGTCGACGGCCGCCGCGACCGGTCGCGACGGCCCGACGAGGGACAGCGACACGGCGAGCCCGAACGCGAGCGGCAACAGGCGAGACGACGATGCGACGCGGGTCGAGTCGGAGCGCTTCATGGTCAAAACCTCCCGGTGAGCGAAAGCCCGCCGCCGTCGGAACCCAATGTCGGGCTCATGCGGACGCGCGCGACGTTGCTCCCTTCCTTCTTCTGCTGACGCTTGCCGGCGGCGATGAGCACGACGCCGACGACGAAAACCGCTCCACCGACGCCCAGACCGACGCCCGCGAGCAGGTTGGCTTGCTTGCCCTTCTTCTCCACGGCGTCGTACGTCTTGCCGTACACCGTGGGGTCCTCGGCCTCGTTTTGGCGCACGGCTCCGAGCACGAGGCCGGTCGCACCCATGGCGA
>CAZYSW010000441.1:0-5242 GCA_964650105.1 uncultured Nannocystaceae bacterium | reverse complement strand
GCCTGGCGCCGGGGATCAGGGCGTCGACGACGGTGGCGAGCCCGGCAACGGCCGCGATGGCGCACCCGGAGGCGGAGGAGGAGGGGGCGGCGGCGGGGCCGGTGGATGTGGCGGTGCCTCGGTCGGCATCGCACGCGTCGACGGGGCCGCGACCGCCCTCAACAACGTCGCTTTCACCCCCGGCGAGGGAGGCACGGGCGGCCTCGGGGGTCCCGGTGGATTCCGGGCCGACGGGCAGCAGCTCCAGGCGCCCGAAGGTGCCAAAGGCTGCAACGGCTTCGTCGCCGATCATGCCGACTTCTGAGTCGTCGGCGGACCGAAACCGCACCGGGTGTCTCCGTTCCCGCGCAGCCCGATCGGCCTCGCCGCGTCGGTGTGAAGGCGCGGCGTGGGCCCCGGCGCGGAGGAGGTGGGGACGGTCGTGGAGGTGGACATCGACCAAGCGACGCCCGAGGTCCCTCAGGGAATCGGGACGTCCTCGCACGCCTGGGCGACCGCACCGGCCAGCGCGTCTTCGAAGTGGGCCGCGTACTGGTCGGTGGCCAGAATGTCGCCCCACGGCGGGTCGTCGCCGAAGGCCTTGAGGAACTGCCACAACTTTTGGTTGATCTCGACGGTGCACGCGGGGATCAGACCGCTCGCGAACACGCACGCCTCGCCGCCGCAGCCCTGTTTGGCCTCCAGAATCATGTCTCGATAGACGTTCTTGGACTCCGGCGACTTGTCGGGCTCGTCGGTGAGAAAGAAGATCACGAACAGGCCCCGCTCGTCGCGAAGAAACCCCTCGTTGGTCTCGGCGTTCGCGGGATGCGTGACCCACCCGGCCCCTGCGACCGGCATCTCGAACGAGCACCCGTCCTCCCCCGCGGCCGTCGCCGCTGCGGAGAACCACGCCTCGAGCTCGGCGGGATCGGCATCGCTGTTCGTCTCGAACCATCGACGCCCCGCCCACTGGAACAGCCGCCCCTGGGACCCGTTCCCGCCGTCGTGCGCGTCGGTCGGCTTGACGTAGTGCGACTCCACCTCCTCGAGCGTCGCCGTGCTCTGGCAGTTCTGCGTCGCCTCGTGAGCACCACACGCACGATCGAACTCGGTGGTGGTGATGGCGACGTGGACGTCCACGCCCGGCGGCAGGGCCGCGAACAACCCGTCCACGAAGCCGGGGAACGCCTCCGCGAGCGCGACTTGATACGGCGCCATGGAGTCCGAGTTGTCGATCACGAATAGGAGATCGAGGTACTTGCACCCACCCTGGTCGACCCCGGCGTCGAGCTTCTCGGTGGTGGCCGAGTCTTCCTCCGACGATCCGTCCGTCGTGTCCGTTCCGGTGTCCGATGGGCTCGTGCTCGTGCTCGGCAAGGTCGCCGACATCGTCGAGGCCGACTCCTCGCGCACCCCCGCACCACCACATGCGGTCACGAACAACGCACAAAGCATCCCGACCCGACCGCTCGTCCAAGCCATGCGTCCGAACATGGTACACCGCCTCCGGACGGACGCGTCGACGACCCGCCACCGCGCGCTAGACCCGAGCTCCTGGCACGAACCGTCGTCGCGCCACGCCCGTGCCGGCGTTCGACCCACGTCCTCGCGCGGGCCGCGATGGCCACGGCCGGGCCAGACCGGTGGGGCATTCCGCCCCGGCCCCTGCCCTGCCCCACCGTTCAGCCGAGGTCGCTTCCGACGGCGGGACCATCGAAACCGTCGATCGCGGCCCGGACCGGCTCGGGGATCGGGACGACCGCGCCTTGCCGGTCGACGAAGCAGACCACGACCTGTGCTTCGACCAACGTGGCGTCGTCACGCGTCGACACCAGCCGGTTCTCGAACCGGATGCTGCTCCGCCCCAGCGCGATCGCACGATTGCTCACTCGGATGCGGTCGGGAAAGCGAGTGGGTGCGCGGTAGCTGGCCTCCACCCGAACCACGACCGGCCCCACCCCCTCGCGCACCGCCACCGCCAGCGCGCCCATCAGCGCGAAGTAATGCGCACGAACCGTCTCGACGAAGCGAAGGTAGGCGACGTGGTTGACGTGGCCGAGGGCATCCATGTCTCCCCACGCCACCTCCACGGTCATCGTGAACGGGGACTTCGCACCGGGCTCGTCGGCGGTCGTGCTCACGGGACGTAATACGGAGAGGCCGGCGGCGGCACGAAGGGGAGCTCCTCGAGCTCCAGCGCTGCGCGCCCCAACGTCGCCCCCATCAGGGTGAACAGCGGAAGGAGGGCCACCAGAAAACCTCGCGCCAGCGCGATCTGATGGGTACGGGCCACGGCGATCCCCACGTGCACGAGGAACATGACCCCCACGAAAGCCATCACCCAGACGTAGACGGTGCCGGGCATGTGCCCCAGATAGAGCGGAACGTCCAACAGGGCCACGGCCAAGAGCGCCGGTCCGAGCGCGAGCCCGACCGCTCGCATCGTTGCCCCGATCGACCGGGGCGCCCCGCCCGTCAGCGCGATCCCGATGTGCGCGAACAGGCCGCCGAAGAAGTACAGAAGCGGCAAGCCCACGGGGACCATCAGCAAGAGCCACGTCGAGAGCGCCTCCGCGACGGGGGGCTCGAGGACCTGATGGATCGAGCGCGTCGGGATCGGCTCGGGACCGTCGCGCGTGACGAGCTGCCACCCCAGCAACGAGAGCAGAACGATCCAGGGCGGGAGACGCAGCGTGCCCAAGAAGCGAAGGATCCGTCCGTGCTCCACCGGCTCGGGGCATCGGCGAAAGCTCGCCGAGGGATGGAACTGGAGCTGGATCAGCGTTCGCACGACCCGGCTGGCCCATCCTCCGTCCCCCGGCTGCTCCACGGGGATCGCACTCCCCCGGATCGCCGGCGGCGGCGAGGTCGGATCGGGCGCCGAGGGGCGCGCCCCCGCCATCTCAACCTTCCCCGCTGTTTCGGCACGGCCGGTCACGCCGCGCTGGAGTGTACCCACGAATCGGCTCTCGGGGTGGCTCGCTGCCCGTGCGGTGCGGGGCTTCACAGCCGTGGCCCCCACGACTACCCTCGCGCCCATGGCCTTTCGTGCGCGGCAAGGCGGCGGTTCGGCCTCGACCGCGCTGGGTGCGGCTCCCCTCGCCGCAGGCGTGATGCTCTCCCTCGCGACGGGCTGCCCCAAGCCCGCCGGTCCCCCACAGCACTACGAGGACCCGCAGGCGATGATTCGCGTGTTCGAGGACGAAGAGCGGGACGCGTGGCAGATGCCCGATCGCGTGGTGCGAGCCCTTCCGCCGGCCTCGCGCGACGCCGTCATCGCGGACATCGGAGCCGGCTCGGGCTACTTCACCCGCCGGCTGGCGGCTCAGGTGCCCGAGGGCCGGGTCTACGCCGTCGACGTGGACGGCCAGTTCGAGGACTACCTGCGAGCCAACCGCGAAGCCTGGGGTACACCGAACATCGAACCCCACCTGGCGCACTACGACGATCCGATGCTTCCGGTCGCCGGGATCGACATGGTGTTCACCGCCAACACGTACGCGTTCATCCGAGATCGCGTCGCCTATTTCCAGAAGGTCCGTGAGGCGCTCAAGCCGGGAGGACACTTGGTGATCATCGATTTTCGACCCGAGGCCGTGGTTCCCGGAGACATCGCACCCGATCCGACGCACCGCATCGGCCGCGACGCCGCGGTCGAGGAGTTGGCCTCCGCGGGTTTCCGGGTGGTTTCCGAGGAGACCTTCCTTCCCCACCAGTGGTTTCTGGTCCTCGAGCCCGCTCCATGACCGCGCACGCCACCATCGCTCGCAAAGCTTCGCTGCGCGCCCGTGCCGAGGCCGGCTACGAACGCGCGCTCTCCCACCTGCAACGGGAGCAGATGTCCAACGGCGCCTTCGCGGGCGAGGTCATCTGGAACCCGATGCTCGTGTGCCAGTACACGATCTTGTGTCACGTCACGGGCCGGACCATCCCGGAGGACCGACGCCGGAGGATTCGCCTCGGCCTCGAGCGACAGGTGCGCGAGGACGGCGGCTGGGGTATGCACCCCGACAGCCCCTCGTATCTGTTCCACACCACGCTGGGATACGTGGCGCTGCGCCTCCTCGGTTACGACCGGAACGACCCCCTGGCCCGACGCGCGCTCCAATGGATCCGCGACCATGGAGGCGTCTACGCGATCCCGACGTGGGGCCGCATCTGGTTGGCGATCCTCGGCCTGTACCCGTGGCAAGGCGTGCAGCCCATCCTCCCCGAGCTGTGGCTTCTGCCCGACGCGGCTCCGGCCCATCCACGCCGCCTCTACAACCACATGCGGCTCATCTACCTGGGTTTGTCGTACGTGTACGGCTCCAGGTTCGTCGCCCCCATGGACCAACTCGTGTCCGCCATTCGGCGCGAGCTCTACCCCGAGGGCTACGACGAGCGCAGGTTCGAGCGCTACCGGGACACGATCGCGCAGACCGATCTGTTCGAGGCTCCTCGCCGCGGCATGCAGCTCGCCATGCGCGGGCTGAAGCTCCTCGAGCGCGCCTCGCCGGCGAAGCTGCGCAAGCGGGCGCTGGAGACCGCGATGCGGCACATCCTGTTCGAGTTCCGCAGCACTGGTTACGTGTGCCTCAGCCCCGTCAACGGATTTCTGTTCTGCCTCGCCCTGTACATCGAAGACCCCCGCCACCCCGAGTTCGACAAGGCGCTCGAAGGCATGGAGTACTGGGTGTGGGAGGACGACGTCGACGGGCTGCGCTTCGCGGGGGCCCGCAGCGACATCTGGGACACCTCGTTTCTGATCCAGGCGCTGTGCGAGGGTCCGCGGCTGCCCGAGGCCGACGAGATGGTCCGGCGCGCCTGTCGGTGGCTGCCGACCGCCCAGATCCAGGAGGAGATCGTCGGCGGCGCCCGACACTACCGAGAGAGCGCCTATGGGGGCTGGGGATTCGCCAACGAGCGCCATCCCTGGCCGGTCAGCGACTGCACCATCGAGGCCCTCGAGGCGCTGATTCGTGCCGAGCGAGCGGGGCTGAGCGATCCGACCGGGCGCCTCCAGCTCGGCCGCAAGCTCGCCGCGCTGGAGTTCGTCCTCCGCCGCCAGAACGACGACGGCGGCTTCGGATCCTACGAGCCCCGGCGCGGGAGCATGGTCCTGCGCAAGTACAACCCGTCCGAGATGTACGGCAACTGCATGCTCGAGTACAGCTACACCGAGTGCAGCGGGAGCTGTGTTCGCGGGCTCGCCTACGCACTGCGCGTGATGGTCGAAGACATCCCCCCCGACCTGCGCGGCCGCATCCAGCACGCCATC